>WTAX01000351.1 GCA_013139395.1 Gammaproteobacteria bacterium
TTCTTAGTCCCGGTGTATTGGGCGAAGAAATATTAATGGTAATATAATCGGCTGAAGAATAAACACGCTGCAGGCAAATTTTATAATCATCTGCCGCAGATTCAACTGGCGTATCAAAATTTTTACCAATATTAATACCGATAATAGTCTCTTTATTGGCTTTTTTAACTTGCTCAACCAGATGTTCCACCCCTTTATTATTAAATCCCATGCGATTAATAATGGCCTGTGCTTCAGGGATACGAAATAGTCTGGGACGTAGATTACCCGGCTGAGGTCTGGGAGTTATCGTGCCTATTTCAATAAAACCAAATCCAACGGCAGATAAGGCATCAATATAGTCGCCATTTTTATCCAGTCCAGCAGCCAGTCCGACGGCATTTGGAAAGGTCAGTCCCATGACTTTCTTTGGGGATGAAACCGGCTTGCCAAAGACGATGCCAGATAATTTAATAGAATGTAATAATTTTAAAGCCTTCAGGCCAAGCATGTGTGCTTTTTCAGCATCAATACTAAAGAAAAAGCGACGAATAAGCGGGTAGATATAAGACATAGGTATGATTCTTAAATTAAAATAAGTAAATTTTATATGTGGCAATTCTATATACGGAAAGTTTTTAGGCTAAAAATAAATAAATGCCTGTTAATGCACCTGTAATAGCAATAGAAACATTTACCAATAGAATTTTTTTTGTGGCGGGGGTTTTTACTTGTTTCATGTAGCTAACTGCACCAAAAACAGCAATAACCATCACAATTTCACAAAAAAACACAGCAATAACCGTTGCAATCTTAACGCCACCTCCCCATTGCTGAGAATATGACAGATAAGCCAGACTCATCCCCACTAGTGCAGCCATTTGAGGAAATAGTGAAGCATAGAACCAAATTTTTTTCTGCATAATAAAACTGTCCGTATATTAAAATAAAGGCTTTATAATACATCAAATCATGCTTGATTAGAATCTCTTAAAATAGGGTAAAAGGTAGGGCTTTTAGAATTCAGAATCAGGAAAGTCTAAGTTCTGCTTTTTTACGTTGTTCAATACGTTGTTGTGCCGTCAAAAAATTATCCAATTGATGCTGATATAAAGGCTGCATATTTTTTATTTGCCCTCCTAAATAGGTTCTTCTACCGGGATAAGGTTCAAAATTAATATATCGAACTTCAACATTACAATTAAATGCCATAAAATTCATATCAATATCACACTGTACTAAGCCATTATCTTCTTCAATGGGCTCAGGCCAATAACCATCTAAAGTAAATAAAACACCACCCTTTGATAAATTACTCACCTGCCCCTCATAAACGGAATTACTGATAGTTACTTTGGAGGGAGAATCAATGTTGATTCTAAAATCCTTTCTACGCTGGCCTTTATTAATGCGCTTAGGGATCATTACTTCATATAAAATATCACCATTATCTAATATAATACTACTCACCCGTGAATCAAACGAAAATACTTCATGATCATTATTTGCCTGCGTCACAATAGTAACCGGATCATTTCTTTCCAGGATAAGTCGTCCATCAGGTGATTGTTCTGCAATAATCAGGCTATTTCTTTTTTTATCCATTGTCACTGCATTTGAAATAATATTTTTCCCTGAAACTGACTGAATTAATAATGAGCTATCCCGCTTAAGCTGATAAATAAACTCATCTTTAAGCAGTTTTTCCATTACTTCCCGGGCACGTTCCTTATGGAATGTTTTAGTGGTAAAGAAATTAAAAAATGACATTACTATAGACCTGTTTTTCGGCAAGTTTTTGCCGTTGTATCAACATTAGACTGAACCCCATTCTCTGGAACGCTGAGTTAATGCTCTTTGCTGAGCTGTAGAGTATGCTTGTTCACTGGCATATTCATGCAAAATCTGGGCAAAAAACGGATTCAGCATATCGCGGTGAGATGCGACAGGCTGGGATTTTATTCCCTGTATCTCTTGAGAGGGAGTCGTTATATGTGCAGAACTCTCAACTGAAGTATCTGCAAAGCCCTTTGTTGAGTCATTTAAAAATGCTTCCGCTACTGAATATGTATGATTATTGACTGATTGAGTCGAAGTAATATGAGCTAAGTCAGCAAAAGATTCATCTGCTATTTGTAATACATGTTCACTCATATCCTGTTGTGTTTCATGACGAACCGCTGAATTTGCTATGGAACTTATCACACCAGCAGCACCACCAAACAAAGCGCCGAATAAGACACCACCAATTAATCTGGAACCTTCACAAGCATCATCATCAGTTTGCTCACGGTAATATTTGGCAACAAAAGGTAAGTGCTGCAGCGGATTAAACATATCGACCACATCACCAAAGGTAAAACCATCTTTACCCCAAAATGATTCTGTTTCAGATGCTGTTGCATTTGATGAAGCAGTGTTCACTAAAGGTGTGTTGTTTACGTGTTGTAGTGACGGCATATCCATAGATGATCCTGTTTAGGAAAATATTCGTTTGAAAGCAACTAACTGTCTACTAACTATTTATTACTATCTATTAACTATTTATTACTATCTATTAACTATTTATTACAATAAATAATGCAAAAAATAAGCCAAAAAAAAGCACCTGTCCGTAGAAAGGTGCTTTGATAAAGCAGAAAAGTAATTTAAATTTAGTGATTCAGTAGTGTTTCACCTGTATAACCATCATTTTCCAGAATTTCTCTTAATCGTTTCAGGGCTTCCAGCTGAATTTGTCTGACTCTTTCACGGGTTACACCAATTTCATTACCCACTTCTTCCAGAGTTGCAGTATCATAGCCATGTAGACCAAAACGACGTTCAACGACCTCTCTTTGTTTATCATTAAGCTGCATCATCCATTTATCCAGATTATCCCTCATATTTTCATCTTGCAGAAAGGCAAAAGGTTCTGGATTAGCCACATCAGGTATAGCATCTAACAAAGGACGATCGGCATCAGGTCCCATAGGTACATCGATGGATGAAATACGTTCATTTAATTTGAACATTTTTTGCACATCTTTAACCGGTCTATCAAGTAAATCTGCAATTTCTTCCGGGCTAGGCTCATGATCCAAAGTCTGAGTAAGTTCCCTGGCTGCTCTGAGGTAGATATTAATTTCTTTTACGACATGAATAGGCAGACGAATGGTACGCGTTTGATTCATTAATCCCCGTTCAATGGTCTGACGTATCCACCATGTCGCATAGGTTGAAAAACGAAAACCACGTTCCGGATCAAATTTCTCAACTGCACGAATGAGTCCCAGGTTACCTTCCTCAATCAAATCGAGTAAAGGCAAGCCACGATTAAGATAACGACGAGCAATTTTTACTACTAAACGAAGATTGCACTCAATCATTCGTTTTCGCCCTTCTTCAATACCCTGCTGGGCCATTCTGGAATATTTTACTTCTTCTTCAGCAGTAAGCAGAGTTGCAAAACCAATTTCGTTCAAATAAAGACGTGTAGCGTCCATATCACCTTTTAATACTGAATTTCTACGTTGTGACTTTTCACTTATAGTATTCGTATTTATTTTAGGTGTTTTAATGGTTTTTTTCGTCGTTGCTTTAGAAGTTGCTTTTTTACAAGGAGATTTCCTTGTTTTTTTAGTTTGATTGATATGAGAGTCACTCTCACTATCAGCTGAATTATCTTCGTCTGTGTTAAATATGTCCATTACTGCATCTGACGATACTGAATTCATCATATCCAGACCTTGATCTTTAGATTCCATAGATTCCATAAACTCCATTAAAGCCACCCTTTAATCATGGTATTGCTGCTTATTAATAATCTGACATACAGAATTAAAAAGCACTAAGCTAAATTTTAGCCTCAGTGAAAATTAATTTATAATAACCAGACAGAAGAATTACCATGTTTAGCTACACTATGATTAAAAAGCATGAGCAAATCCATGATTAAAATCAAAGCTCACTAAAACATCTTCATGGTCATCTCATCAAACAACATTAATACGGTTTATATGATAGTTAATATATTACCTACCAATAATCGTTAATGCTTGTCATTAGCTGACAGTCGTTTGACATCCGGCGCCAAAATAAAAAATTATTTAAAGCTATATAAAATGGAAACTAGTGTGGCAGATAGCTCATTGGATTAACCGGTTTACCATTTTTACGTATTTCAAAATGTAATTTATACCGATCCGTTCCCGAGCGCCCAAGCCGGGCGATTTTTTGCCCTTTTTTTACTAATTGCCCCTCATTAACCAATAAATTTTGGTTGTGTGCATAAGCACTTAAAAAAGTATCATTATGTTTAATAATGATTAATCGTCCATAACCCACAAGACCTTGCCCGCTATAAACTACTTTACCTGCTTCAGCAGATTTAATTAAAGTCCCTTTTGCTGCACTGATATCAATACCTTTTTTACCATCTTTTGGTAAATAGCGTTGAATCACCTTCCCTTTCACTGGCCAATTCCAGACAAGTCGCTTAGATCCAGAATATGCTGTGTTTTTTGTACTCCTTTTTGTCTTTTTCTGACTTCCTGTTCTTTTAGTTGTAGAACGTTTAACAATCACTTTTTTTGAAGAATTGGACGTTGTTCTATTTTTATATGAGCTTTTTTTGCTATTCTTCGATTTATTGCTTGTTTTAGCCTGATTGTATTTAACTGTGCTTGAACGCTGCGTCGTTAAACGAAGCTTATCTCCCACAAAGATCCGATAAGGCGCTTTAATTTTATTTCTATAAGCAATACTTTTATAATCCTGGCCATACATCCAGGCAATAGAATAAAGCGTGTCGCCCTTCTTTACTCTATGATATATCGGCGTTTTGCCAACATATTTTTTTTTAGCATCATAAGAAGCCGCGTTTCGGTGTTCTACAGGCGCATAAGTGGTACTACAGCCTGCTATAAAAAACACAGTAACAAGTAGTATCAAAAACGAGCTGATGGCTCTTTGTTTCAAAAATGAGCTGATGACTCCTTGTTCCAAAAACGAGCTGATGGCTCCATTCCCACTAAAAGCACTTTTTGATTTGATTTTTTGCTCCGCTATTTGTTCCACTAAGAGCAGGCAGATCATCTTAAAAATGTTATAAATGGCAGAATTCATCTTATTTTCTAATCGCTTATAGACCATCATACGCTTATATTTTATAAATAGTATAGGCAATTACCCCAAGAATTATGACTAACCATCCCAAAATATCGATATATTTCTTTAATTTCAGTTCCATTTCTTTACCGCCCCATTTCATCAATGAAGCCACTAAAAAAAAGCGTGCCCCTCGACCAATCACTGAAGCCATTACAAAAGGAAAAAATAACATGCCGATTGTACCGGCGGTAATGGTAAACACTTTGTAAGGAATAGGTGAAAAGCCGGCAATAAAAATGGCCCAGAATCCCCATTCTGAAAACCATTCTTTGGTTAATTGATAATGATGTTCCCAACGTCCCCCATTTGAAATAAGTGGTTGAATTAAATCAAAAAACCAGGTTCCAATAGCATACCCTAAGATTCCGCCGGCTACTGAAGCAACCGTCGTGATTAATGCAAATCTAAACGCTTTATCAGTTTGTGCAAGTGACATCGGTGCCAGCATGACATCAGGAGGAATTGGAAAAAAAGAAGATTCTGCAAAACTTAAACCTGCCAAATAGCGTTCTGCATGCGGATGAAGGGACCATTTCATGACTTTAGCATACAATTTTGAAAATAATTTCATTTTGATAGATTAACCTTTAATTTAAAAAAATATTATTATGGGACTTTTCCCTTGAGAAGAGGAACGAAACTTACTTTTTCTAAGGTTTTTTTATGAAATTTATCACCAACCCTATGAAAAACCAATAATTCCTGTTCACCTTTCCTTCCCATTGGAATGATCAATTTACCACCATCAACTAATTGTTCCAGTAAGGACATCGGTAATATTTCCGGAGCTGCGGTCACAATGATTGCATCAAAGGGTGCTTTTTGGGGCCAACCCCAACCACCATCACTATACTGGGTCAAGACGTTATTTAACCTGAGTTGTCGAAACTTTTCTTTAGCATTATCCAACAAAGGCTTTATCCGTTCGACACTAAATACACTAAATACTAACTTTGATAAAATTGCAGTTTGATACCCTGAACCGGTACCTACCTCAAGCACTCGCTTGACAGAATCACCTTCTAACAGCAGTTCCGTCATACGAGCCACCATATAAGGTTGTGATATGGTCTGACCATGACCAATGGGCAGTGAGATATTTTCATAGGCTCGACTAGACAATGCTTCATCAACAAACAGGTGTCTGGGCACTGATGCTATAGTATTCAGGACATCTTCATTGTAAATATTCTGTTCTTTGAGAATATGAATTAAACGGTCTCTGGTTCGTTGTGAGGTCATCCCTACACCTTGTATAGAGAAACTCATAGACGATTCAGCCCTTGTTTGATAAAGAGTACAATAAAGAGTTCAATAAATTGTTTATTCATTATAAGGTTTTTAACCATTGTTCCAGAGAATTAAGTAAATCATGGTTCGTCAAATCAATTTTTATAGGGGTAATAGATACCTGATTTTGACTCAGGGCAAAAAAATCTGTTCCCGGACCGGCATCGGCCTCATCACCAACAGGCCCTAACCAATACACTTTTCGGTTGCGCGGATCAATAGCCTCAACTGCCGGCTCTGCTTTATGTCTTTTTCCCAAACGAGTGATCTTAAATGATTCAAGTTTGTCATATTCAATATCCGGAACATTAATATTTAGTATTGTATCAGCAGCCAAAGGATCTATTTGCAATTTTTGGATAATTTTAACAATAACTTTTGCCGCTGTAGAAAAATTTTTCCCCTCAAAACTGCCAAGAGAAACAGCAATCGCAGGTAAACCCAGAAAACGACCTTCTGTTGCCGCCGCCACCGTCCCGGAATATAGGATATCATCGCCCATATTAGGCCCGCGATTAATACCGGAAACAACAATGTCAGGTGGATCATCCTTTAATAATGCCGTAATGGCAATATGCACACAATCGGTTGGCGTACCATTAATGGCAATAAAACCATTATTTGCTGTTTCAGGTAATAAAGGGCGATCAAGAGTCAATGAATTACTAGCACCGCTTCGATCATTTTGCGGTGCAACAACGGTAATACGGGCAATTTGACTCAGGTGTTCAACGAGGCTGTTAAGCCCTTCAGCTAAGTAACCATCATCATTACTGACAAGAATATGCATGCAATTTCTTTTTTCTTAGAGATTAAACTGTATAAGGTGATAATCCACCTCACATGAAAAAGACTTTGGTGAAAATTTTATTTTCCTCAATCCACATGAGATAATACTTAAAAATTTACAGTTTTCATATATTTGCAGACAATTTTTATCTATTTTACTGACTTTACTATTACTCAATGACTAAAAATCAAGCAGAACAGGATTTTTCCAGTTTTCAAGAAGCAACAAAAGGTGTAAAGCCAATGCAGAATGATCGCATTGATTTATATGCCAACCCGGAAAACACTCGTCCATTTAAAGATAAAAATCATTATGACGATGATGTCTCTCAAGCTCATATCTCAGATGAATGGCAAAGCACTAAAGTATCGGGAGAAGAATTTATTTTTTTTGCTCGTCCCGGCCTGCAGTTAAAAGCACAGAAGCAATTAAGGCAGGGGAAAATCATCATTGATGATCACTTGGATTTACACGGTTTAACCATTAATGAGGCACGTGAAACCTTATTAGAATTTATTAATTTTGCTCAAAAACAACAAATACGTTGTATTCGATTAGTTCATGGTAAGGGGTATCGCTCGAATACCCAAAAACCGGTTTTAAAAAATAAAGTGAATAGCTGGTTAAGACAACACCCCGAAATATTAGCCTTTTCTTCTGCCCAACCAAAGGATGGGGGAACCGGTGCACTTTATATTATTATAAAAAGTATGTGAATCAATCCCACAGATCGACTTTTATCCCTTCTTCTCGCATTTTATCTGCCCGACGCTGTACAAAGCGTTGAAATTCAGCTTCTAAGAGATAAGCCCCGCTGCTGATATAGTCTAATAATGCTTGTATATGAAAGCCTTTCAAATAACCCTCAGAACGAAACACCAAACGTTTCTTTGAGTGCTTATCATTACTATAAAAGAAGATTGATGGCGTATATTGAATATTTAAGCTGTCTGCAAACTGTTTTTGCGTCATAGTCTGACCATCAGGGCTAATAATTTTAGTATTTGAATTGATATTTATCTGAGCCACAGAAAATTGCTGAAGCTGCTTATAAACTGGGAGGCGTCTAAAAATATCACCATGAAGCTCATCACATTCTGAACAATCTGCTTGTTCAAATAGAACCATAACGGGCTTTTTACTCCCGTTGATTAAACTGGCCAGATCATTAGTCTTATTTATAAATGCCTCTGTATGTAATTTAGAACTGGACTGTGTTTGTGTTTGTATTTGTTTCCGCTGTTGATGATAATAGTCATTAAAAGAGAGGTTTTCTTCCGCTTTGAGCAAAACATAATCTAATGCTGCAGAAAATTTATCCGGAGCATAATAGCCATTCATTCTAAATTGCTCCCTCCCTTTCTCATCAAGTATAATCAGAGTCGGTGTGAACATAATTCTCATCTGCCTGGCAAATTCTTTTTCTGACACCTCTTTCCCTGTCAGCAAAGTCACAGTTTTATCACCCCACATATTAATTTCTAATAAGTCAAACTTCTGACTCATCTTGCTGACAATATCTTTACGAGTAAAGTTGTCATCTAATAATTTCTTACAATAAGGACAACCATCCTGATGAAAATATAAGATGAGCTGCCTGCCCTGCTCATTTGCATCGTCCAGATCAGCTGGAAGTTCTAAAAATGAGTTTTTAAACCAGTCAGGCTTTTCATAATAGCCCGGATTGATCATTCCCTGCGCCAACGCACCTTCACTGGCTGAAAATACATTAGCAGAAATCATAAGCATGAGATAAATAAAGATTAGCTTTTTCATAAAACACCACCCTCAGAATTTTGAACCTGAAATAATCAGCTGGCATCTACTGATTATTCCAGGTTTAAGCAGACAGAATTAAAAAACAGAAACAAATTCTTTGACACTTATAATAAAAAGAGAGGCAAAAGACTTCCTCAACCCAGCGTCAATAATCAGTCACTCCATAAAAAAACAGACCAAACATTATATATAACTTATTGTTATTATTGTATTTATAAAAAACAATCCATTGTTGGCACACAATAAGCATACTATAAACTAAATTCTTTATATGGTGAAGTAAAATGGCAACTCCAACATTATCTATTGTAAAAGGTTCAGACGCACTTGGAATGAATTTTCAAGACGATAGAATTAACAAAACAATTGATAATCTCAATGTAGATAAACAGTCTCTATTGGAATTAGCCAATAAACTACACTCAACATTAGATTTGGATCATTTAATCACCTTATTCAAACTGGATATTGTTCCCATTTTGAATTTAGATGATGTGATATACCATTTACCAGAAGATAGCCACTCAGTTAACTCAAAAGGTCGTCATCTGCTTTCCTATCAACTGGTGTTACACAAGTCAAGCCTGGGGGAAATCTCATTAATTCGTCGTACTCGTTTTAGTGCAAACGAACTGGAATTTGTTGAAAAAGTTCTGGTTGCCCTGCTTGCTCCACTGAATAATGCCTTAAATTATCAACAGGCATTAAAACTTGCATTACATGATCCCTTAACCGGCGTATATAATCGTTTTTCTATGGATACTATGGTTTCCAGGGAAATTGATTTATCACAGAGAAATAAAACACCACTGTCAATGTTAGCACTGGATATTGATTATTTTAAAAAAGTGAATGATACATACGGTCATGCCTTTGGTGATTGTGTTCTAAAACATTTCACCGAATGTGTCAATCAATGCACACGGGCAACTGATACTATGTTTCGCTATGGTGGCGAAGAGTTTAATCTGTTATTAAATAATACCGATAGCTCAGGTGCCCAGGAACTTGCAGAGAGGATTCGTCATAATATTGAACAAACACCTTGCATTTGTGATGGTCAAAGCATCAATATTACAGTAAGTATAGGGGTAAGTATCTTAAACTCCGGTGAAAAGAGTAAAGATTTATTTAAACATGCTGACGATGCTCTTTATCAGG
>WTAX01000414.1 GCA_013139395.1 Gammaproteobacteria bacterium
ATCAGTTCGCCGCCAAAGATAAACAGGGCAAATAATACTAATAAGGTGGTCAATGACGTAATTAAGGTTCTTGACAGGGTTTGATTTAATGATGAATCAATGACTTCAATGGCATCACCTTTACGGATCTTACGGAAGTTTTCACGAATACGGTCAAAAACGACAATGGTATCATTAAGAGAGTAACCAATTACCGCCAGGATCGCGGCTAAAACGGTAAGGTCGAATTCAATACCAAAAACTGAAAACAAACCTAAGACAATGATCACATCATGCGCCAGAGCGGCCACCGAGCCCAGAGCAAAACGATATTCAAAACGCAGAGCCACATAAATAAGAATACACACCAGCGCTGCCAGCATCGCAATGCCGCCGGTTTCTGTTAATTCTTCACCGACCTGAGGCCCGACAAATTCAACCCGACGACTGTCAACTTCCGGATTTTGGGCTCTTAATAGCTCGAAGATTTCAGTTGAAATGTCAGCGTTAGAAACACCTTCTTTAGGTGCAACACGTACCAGCACTTCATTGGTTGCTCCAAAATGCTGCACAATCGCATCATCAAAACCATTTGTATGTAGTTGCTCACGAATGGGCTTTAACTCCACAGCTGCAGGATACGCCACTTCTAATAGTGTACCACCGGTAAAGTCTAAACCTAATTGCAGGCCGCGAACCGCCAGTGATGCAATGGAAATCACAATAAATGCTGCGGACAACATCATCGCTATTTTGCGATGAGTCATAAATTTAATCTGTGTATTTGTTAGTATTTGCATAATATTTATCAGTAAATGTTAACTATTCTAATGATCGTTGAGTGATCATCAGACTCATATATTTTTATAAATGATCATTAGATGGAAAGATCTTTTATCCGTTTACCACCATATAGCGTATTAACCACGGCTCTTGTGACCATAATGGCAGTGAACATTGAAGTCACAATACCGATGGACAAGGTCACAGCAAAGCCTTTGATTGCCCCGGTTCCCACAACAAAAAGAACAAATGCCGCAATCAACGTGGTAATATTTGCATCAGCAATGGTCATCAATGCTTTTTCATAACCGGAGTGAATACTGTTTTGTGGTGAGTTGCCATTACGCAATTCTTCTCTGATGCGCTCAAAAATCAACACATTGGCATCAACAGCCATACCAACCGTCAGTACGATACCGGCAATACCCGGTAAGGTCAGAGTGGCTTGTAATAATGATAACACGGCAACAATAATCACTAAGTTTAAAGCCAGAGCCAGGTTAGCAATCATACCAAACTTGCGATACCAGAAGGCCATAAAGAATAGAACCGTTACAAAACCGATCATAACAGACATAAAGCCCTTATCGATATTATCCTGACCCAAGCTTGGGCCAATAGTGCGTTCTTCAATAATATAAACTGGCGCGGCTAAGGCACCAGCCCTTAATAACAAAGACAGATCATTGGCTTCCTGAACACTATCAAGCCCTGTGGTTTCAAAACGGTTGGAAAAATGACCGCGAATGACGGCGTTGCTGATCACTTCTTCTGTGGTATGACGCTTAACAACCGGTTTGCCGTTTTCATCTCTGAGTATATTGCCTTTGGCATCTTTAACCGTTTCCTGTTTAGTCTCAAGATAAACGACTGCCATGCGTTTGCCGACACTTTCTTGCGTAAAGGCACCCATGCGTTTGCCGCCATAAGCATCCAGTGAAACATTGACTTTTGCGCCACCTGAATCAAGGTCAATACCGGCTTGTGCATTAGTAACATGCTCACCAGTAACAATAACGCGCTTTTTCAATAACACGGGAACTGATGGGATAATACGACTGCCCTCATGGCGCTCACGAGTATAGTAAATTTTTGAACCAGCAGGGACTCGACCACTTAATGCCTGCTCTACAGTATGCTCTTCATCAACTGCACGATACTCAAGAGTCGCTGTGGCACCTAAAATATCTTTTGCACCCGCAGTATCCTGAATACCGGGTAATTGAACCACAATGCGATCATCGCCCTGCTGCTGAATAATAGGCTCAACCAGGCCATGAAATTTTTCATCAATACGTTTTCTGAGTGTGGTGATGTTTTGTTTGAGAGCAAATAATTTTAATTCTTTGAGTTTCGCTTCACTCAAACGCCCCTGCAGGATAAATGTCTTACCGTCTTCTTTTTCATTAAACGTCAAGTCACGCATATCACGTTTTAATATCTCAAGCCCCTGCTCACGTAATGCTTCTGTTTTAAAACGTAAGACTACGTCATTTTTAACCCGTTTACTGCCCAGATAACGAATTTTTGCTTTTCGTAAAATAGTACGTGAGTCACTGACAAAAGTATTCACAGATTTGATTACTGCGGCTTCCATATCAACCTGCATCAGGAAATACACACCTCCGCGTAAATCAAGACCGAGATACATGGGCTGAGCATTCATGTTTAATAGCCATTGCGGTGTAGCAGTGGCTAAATTTAATGCGACGGCATAATCATCACCCAGTTCTTTTTCTACTAATAATTTTGCTTTTGCCTGATCGTCTTTATTTTTAAAACGAAACAGCAAGCCGGTACTGGATAATTTGGCATTACGATAAAAGACGCCTTCTCGTTCAAAAAGTTTTGACACGCGACTCAGTGTTTGATTGTCGACCTCTACACCACGGGCTGATGCAGCAACCTGTAATGCGGGATCTTCACCATAGATGTTAGGCAGGGCATAAAAAGCACTGGTCGAAATCACCAGAATGATCAGCAGGTATTTCCAGAGTGGATAATGATTAAGCATAGTTTTTCTTTTTTTTCTAAGTGACTTTAAATTAAAATCACTTGCAGATAGTTTTCAGGTTATTAACAGCGATAAATTTCACATAATTAATAAAAAAGTGAGTAAAACAAGTTGTTATAACTAGTTTTTAATACTTTTAATCGTACCTTTGGGCTGAATGGTACCAATGGCAGAACGCTGAACATTCAATTTGACATCTGTTGCCACTTCAATGGTCACAAAGCTATCATGCAGGCTGACAACTTTACCAAGTACACCGCCATTGGTTACGACTTCATCGCCTTTTGCCAGAGCATCAACCATTGCTTTGTGCTCTTTCATTTTTTTATTCTGAGGGCGAATAAATAATAAATAGAAAATCAGAAAAATACCGCCAAAAACCATTAATTGTGAAATTAAATCAGGTGCTGCTGCAGCGACTCCACCTTCGGCCATGGCATCTTCTATAAAAAAACTCATTTTGTATCCTCAATTATTTCAATAGTTTGTTCGATATTCGCAACTGCCTTCTATACTTATAACCTGGAAAAAGCAGTGTCCTAAAAAACAGGTGGCGCTATTATGCCACAATTTCAAGGGCCTTTGGGAATGTTAAGCGATTGTTCTGTCATTGTAACGAGAGTCTGTTAACCTGTTAACTTTTCCTTGCTGTTCCAGGGGCTGTTGATGTTTCATCTCTTGCCGCATCTCTTGCCGCATAGAACTCTTCTACAAATGAGTCAAATGTTTGATTTTCAATGGCATTTCGAATGCCCTGCATCAGCTCCTGATAATAATAAAGATTATGCAGTGTATTTAAACGTGAGCCCAGCATTTCATTGGTTTTATCCAGATGACGTAAATAGGAACGTGAATAATTCCGGCAGGTGTAACATTGACATGTCTCATCTAAAGGCCGGGTATCAAACTGATGCTTTTGATTACGAATTTTAACCACGCCCTGATGTGTAAACAGGTGCCCATTTCGAGCATTACGAGTGGGCATGACACAGTCAAACATATCAACGCCTCGACTTACTGCTTCCACAATATCTTCCGGCCGACCAACCCCCATAAGATAGCGCGGTTTGTCTTGCGGCATTTGCGGTGTGGTATGCTCCAGAATCTTAATCATTTCATCTTTAGGTTCCCCCACAGATAAACCACCAATGGCAAAGCCGTCAAAGCCAATATCCATCAGGCCTTTAAGAGAAACATCACGCAAGTCCTCATACATACCGCCCTGAATAATACCAAAGAGTGCCGCCGTATCATCTGCTTCTGGTGCGAGGGCTAAAAATTCATCTTTTGAACGCTGCGCCCAACGCAAAGAAAGCTCCATAGACACTTGTGCTTCTTCATGAGTCGCAGGATATGGCGTACATTCATCAAAGATCATAACAATATCAGAGCCCAGTGTCCGTTGCACCTGCATGGATTCTTCCGGTCCCATAAAGACTTTACGACCATCCACAGGAGAGGCAAAGGTGACGCCTTTCTCAGTGATTTTGCGTAATTCCCCCAGACTAAACACCTGAAAACCGCCGGAATCTGTCAGAATCGGTTTTTTCCAATTCATAAAGTTGTGCAAACCTTTATGTGCTTCAATGACTTCCATTCCCGGTCTGAGCAACAGGTGAAAGGTATTACCTAAAATGATCTCGGCACCAACCGACTCAACATCTTCCGGAGTCATTGATTTAACTGTTGCCGCTGTACCCACCGGCATAAAAGCGGGAGTCTGAATACTACCTCTTGGAAAGGTAATAGCACCACGTCTAGCCGGGCCATCCGTATTGAACAAATCAAATTTCATAATTCAGGTTTTAACCTTTTTAGATGCAAAACATTGGGGGATGATGATTCCTGCCAGCAGACAATCATCATTCGATAATCCTAGAATAATCAGTTGACATCGTAGCGAAACAGTCTTAGGTGCTGGAGATTAAGGGTTTTACAGGTTATTTTGATTTTATTCGTAGTCATCCTACGGGTGAAGTCAAAATATTCTGGAAAGCCCTTAAGATTCAGTGCATAAGG
>WTAX01000478.1 GCA_013139395.1 Gammaproteobacteria bacterium
GGCAACACCAATATCCATCATACGCATAATGCAATGAGGACCGGTATAGCCCATTTCGAAATCTTTCAGCTCACGTGAATCTTCAAATTCTTTACAGGTACTATAACCACAACCGCCACAATCGTATCCAGCAGTGACAGGTCCGGCCAGGCCAATTAACAGTAGTCCTTGTGCGCTTTCTGCATTGGCGGTATCACGATGCCAGTAATTTTCTTTAGAACTATTATGAGCATATTTACGCATTTCGTCGGCAATTTTTTGCAGATCGTCTGCTTCAGTGATTGCGACTATTTCCAGGCAGTCTTTACCGCCAGCTTTGGGGGCGGTGATAGCTGATGCTGCCATTAAGTTAATGACTGTTTCGATAGTTGCTTTTATGCTTTTTTCATTCATTTTTAGAACTCTTAATTTGTTTTTTTATTAATTTTAAAAAAAGTTCAACACGTCGTTTATTGACACCAAAATCACTATAGCCTACTCTTGACGCTGAACGAATATGCAGTTTATGAGTGATATTGTCCAGTCTCAGCTCAAAATCATCGGTAAACTTAAACAGGCTTGAAGTAAATGTTGCGGCCAGATAATTATTGTCTGCTGTTATGATTTCAGCACCCATTTCAAGCAGGGTTGTTTTAGCCAGTGTCATTATTTGTTCATTTTTAGATTCAGGAAAATCAAGTGGTGATAAATAATGGCTGGTTTGTTCCGGGTATTCGGTGTTAATACAATTTGGTTTGTCAGGGCAGTTTAATAAATGCCCGTCAACAATACCTGGTCCTTTATTTTCTTTGGCAAGCTGATTATCCATCATGCATCCTGATATTAAAAATAGTGAAATAAAAATGGTACTGATAATTATCTTCATTAGATGCGCTCCATGGAGTTAGTTAAGCTCAATTAAGGTTAAATGTTGAACTGAATAAGCACCCGTGTCGATATAGTTAACATTACCTTTTTTTAGTGGTCTTTCGACAATGGTATGTCCGCAGTATATCTCATCCACTCCGTCAATAGCGTATTTTTTTCTTCTGCCGGCGCTAATATATTTTCGAGAAAATAAAATACTATAAAGTATATTCGTTTTATTTAATTCAGCTTCTAATGACGACCATTTTATTGTCGCTGGAATTTCAGCATGAACAATACCGATTTTTTTCTTATTGGATTTGATTTCAATGGCATAGGGTAGTTTTTTTATGGCATCGGCCCAGAGATTTAAAGTGGGATATTTTTTGCTGATGGCTTCATTTATATGCATATCATCAGCTAATTTTTGAATATGAACCCCCAGATAGTCAGCAACCCAGATACCACCATTATGAATATGAAAGCGAAAGGCATCATTACGGAATGTGGGTATATCTTCTGAGATCCAGTCCAGAAACATTTGTTCATGATTGCCGCGGACACAATAGAACCAGCTTTCTTTCAGGTATTGAAGTGCTTTTATGGAATCCATGCCGCGATCAATGATATCGCCTACACTGAAAAGTCGGTCTCGCAGCGGATCAAAGTTAACCTCAGCCAGTTTTTCTTCAAGTAAATCAAAACAGCCATGAATGTCGCCACAGACAAAATCACGTCCTTTGTTATTTTTAAACAAATATTGAATTTTCAATGAGCTAAATCTCTAAGCGCATAATCTCAGCAACCGGTTTACTTTATAAAAGCCTGATTATATCAGCTATAGAAGTGAAATTCATAAAGAGAAATGAGAATTGTAACGATTCATTATTTGTAGGAATAAGCTGATTTACAAAAGGGTATTTTTCGAACAAAATAGCACTTCCTGTCGTTAGCCAATTTTGAGTAGATATAATGAGCACATTTCCAATTTGTAATGATGATTATTCAGTTGAAGAAATCACCTATGACGACATGATGTCTATTCTCGCCTCTCAAAAACCGATTTTGTCAGATTTACCAGCAGGTGGTGACGATGAAGTTACGGCTGAAATAGATACGCATTCTCTTAATCAGCCTGTTTCTAAAGATGATAAATTTTCACAGCGAATAGCTGAAAATGCTAAGCAGCAATTACCTGACTGGTTGTTAAATAGCTAATATTACCAGATAATTTATTTCATCAGTTTCATTATGAAATACCAGTCACTTTTACTGTTTTTTTTGTTAAAATGCTTTATGTCCTAGTACCCAAACACATTAGTTTTGATCGATTGAAAATATTATATTTTAATCGTGTAGGGGCGAATTTATTCGCCTGTTCTGTCATCAATGAACCAAAAATAGGCGAATAAATTCGCCCCTACAACTGAACCTGTCAAAATTAATGTGTTTAGGTACTAAGTAATGGCATACTTATTTAACTTTCTATAAAGTGTGCGAACACTGATCCCCAAATGAGATGCAACCTGTTTTCGATTGCCTGAAAATTGTTTTAATAATAGAGCAATTTGCTCCTGTTCAATATCCGCTAATGACTGCTGTTCTTTATGTCTAATCTCTTCTTTTTTAACCAGAGGCATGCCTGATGTCAGCAATTGTTGGGTGTTTAATGAAAAAGCATCAGGTGTCATAACTCGTTGCAGTTGTTTCAAGTCGATATGTTTATTAAGACAACTGGATACGGCAGAGTGTAAAATATTCCGTAATTCACGAATATTGCCGGGGAAATAATAATCCTTTAACCATGCCAGCGCCTCCTCTGTTAAACAGACCTTCGTTTTACGACTCTGATTAATACGATTAAGCAGTGCATAAATTAATAAGGGAATGTCTTCTGAGCGTTCACTTAAATTAGGAATTGATACGTTTATACAAGCGATTCGATAATATAAATCTTCCCTGAAATTGCCGGCTTTTACTTCATATAAGAGGTTACGATTGGTTGCACAGACAATTCTAACATCGGCATATAAGGTTTGTGTTCCTCCGACACGGCGAAATTCTCCTGATTCCAGTACTCTTAATAATTTAGCCTGCATGATAGGAGGAAGTTCCCCCACTTCATCAAGAAATAGTGTCCCGGAATTTGCCTGTTCAAAGAGTCCGGGCTTTTGGCCATTGCTGCCGGTAAAAGCACCTTTTTCATGACCAAAAACTTCACTTTCAAACAGGCTTTCTGTTAAAACGGTGCAATCTAAGGTTAAAAATGGACCTTCCTTGCGCTGTGATTGCTGATGTAAAAAACTGGCAGCCAGTTCTTTTCCTGTGCCGGTTTCTCCTTGTAATAATACCGGAGCATCTCCCTTAGCTGCGTATAATAATTGTTCAATCATTTGTAGAAAAACGGGTGACACTCCTACCATAGAAATGCCATTTTCAATACTGTCTTCTTCAGTATGAAGCTCCTGAATAGTTTCAGCCAGATAAAGCTCACCATTACTGCCCTTTACAGGGTAAGCCGTTATTCTTACCCGGTGATTTTTATTACATCCATCATGATGCACATGCAGGCAGGTATGCGGCTTTTGATTCTCAAAAACCTGTTGATAAGGACATTCTTCACCCTGCTGGTCACAGGGCTTGGAATTGCTATGGCTGGTTTCATAGCAATATTTTCCGACAACATCTGAGGCATTAATATTATAGGATTGAGTGAAGGCATCATTCACAGCAACGATCGTATAGTTTTTGTCAATGACCAAAAACAGTTCGTCATGCGTGTCCACCAAAGACTGTAAATCTACTGCAAGTGGCATATGTTATTTCTTTTTTATTATTTTGAGGAGGGAAGCTCTCCTTTTAATCTAGAACAATAATTATTCCGTGTCAATCTGACATTGAGTGACACGGA
>WTAX01000182.1 GCA_013139395.1 Gammaproteobacteria bacterium
ACCTGACGAAAGTTGTCTATCTAACCAAAGTCGTAATGCATCTTCCCAGTTATTATTGATGACTTCTTCATGATCAATCTCTTGCAGTTCTGGCGGCATATCTTCAATATGTACGATTTGTGCGGGCGACATCACAGTTAGCCAGCGGCACACATTTTCTAATTGTCGAACATTTCCAGGCCAGGCTTGCTTGCTTAAAAACGCTTCACTTTCACTATCCAGAGTTTTCTTTTCTACATTAAGTTCTTGTGCAGCACGTTTTAGAAAATAGCTTGATAGTAGTGCAATATCTTCTTGTCGTTCTCGTAATGTAGGCATATGAATACGTATTACATTAAGACGATGAAATAAATCCTCGCGAAAAAGTCCTTCTTGTACTCGCTGCTCAAGATTTTGATGAGTGGCGGCAATAATTCTGACATCAACCTTAATCGGTGAGCGTCCACCTACCCGGTAAAACTCACCATCTGAAAGCACTCTTAATAATCGAGTTTGCAATTCAGCAGGCATATCACCAATTTCATCCAGAAACAGGGTGCCGCCATCGGCTTGTTCAAAACGTCCAACACGTTGTGCCTGAGCACCTGTAAAAGCACCACGCTCATGACCAAATAATTCTGATTCTAATAAGTCTTTAGGGATGGCTGCTGTATTTAAAGCAATAAAAGGGTTATCTGAGCGGGGACTATGACGGTGTAATGCCTGAGCAACCAGTTCTTTACCTGTACCTGATGCGCCATTGATCATGACGGTAATATTGGATCGGGAAAGACGTCCAATAGCACGAAAAACTTCCTGCATGGAAGCTGCTTCACCAATAATTTCAGGAGTAGAATTTAACTGCTCCTGATCGCTCTGCTTTGCTTTTTCTGATTGATGTAAACTCAAAGCGCGCTGCACTAACTCGACAGCTTCATCCACATCAAATGGCTTAGGTAAATATTCAAATGCACCACCTTCATAGGCAGAAACAGCGCTGTCTAAATCAGAATGTGCAGTCATAATAATGACTGGAATGTGTTTGTAATCTTTTTGTAGTCTTTCCAATAGACCAAAACCATCCATACCCGGCATGCGGATATCGGTAACAATAGTGTCAGGTTGAGTTTTTTTCAGAGCATTTAATACACTTTCTGCATTTTCAAAACTTTCTACCTGAAGTTCGGCTTGTTTAAATGCTTTTTCCAAAACCCAACGAATGGAGCGGTCATCATCAATAACCCAAACTGTATTTTGTGTGCTCAAATTGCACTCCGATAGTTGTTTATTAAATAAGTGACCATAGGCTTAACAAACGTCATTTAGAAATAGACACTGAATAGTTACCTTATTTATTTGTTATGGTATGGGTAATAACAGACTAAAGACAGTCTTGCCCGGTTTACTATGGCATTCAATCAAGCCGCCATTTTGGCTAACTAATGATTGTGCTATGGATAAGCCTAATCCAGTGCCTTCAGCACGTCCTGTTATCAGCGGCATAAAAATACGTTCCTGCATTTTTTCTGAAATTCCCGGACCATTATCTATAATATCCATTTTTGCCACGAGTTTATGACGCTTATGACCAATATTAAATTGTCTTAATATCCGTGTTTTAATGATAATTTTCTTTTCTTTTTTATACTCAGATTCTGAGTTGTTGTCTTGTTCCTGTTCAGAAAGTGCCTGTGCAGCATTACGGACAATATTTAACACTGCCTGAATCAGATGCTCAGGATCAAATTTTATTTCTGGTATGCTGGGATCATAATCAAAGAATATTTTTACATCTCTGCTTTTATCAGCCTTAAGCAATCTACGAACTCGTTCCGTCACAGAATGAATGTTAATCATAATTTGATTGGGTCGTGTATTTGGCCCCAGCATACGATTAACCAGTTTTTTTAGTCTATCGGCTTCATCAATAATAACCTGTGTATATTCTGCTAAATCCGGGTTGTCTAATTCACGTTCTAATAATTGCGCCGCACCGCGTATACCACCTAAAGGGTTTTTTACTTCATGAGCCATACTACGCAATAACGCCTGAATTGTTTCATGTTGTGCCAGAAGGTTTTCTTCTCTTGATATTCTTAAGTGACGATCCAGCTGGCTCAGCTCAATTAATAAATATTTGTCATCTTCTTCGGATTGAATGGGTTGAACACTGATGTCAACAATCACCTTTTTATCAATAAGTTGAATACTCCTTTCTCTTTGAGTAAAGGGATGATTAGTATCCAGAGCAGACTGAATGGCAGTTATGAGTTCATCATCATTCAATAACTGAGCAATTGGCTTTGATGCTATTTTATGCAAGCTGATACTGAACAGCATTTCAGCAGCAGAGTTAACACATAGTACATTAAGCTGAGAATCAAGCAAAACAACCGCAGTATTTAAGTTGTCCAGTATATTGATTGCTAAATGCTTTAAATCAGTCTGGTGCTTTATTTGAGTGCTCATTGAGAAACCATTGTGTATCCATTGTAATGTATAAAGCAATAACTAAACCATAATTATGAATAGTGTTAAAAATAATTATAAGTAATTGTTTTTATAAGGTAAAATTAAGTTGGTCAAATTTGATAGAATTATATATCTTATTATAACGCACTTTTTTGGTGCAGGAACATTGATAATATAATTAAAAAAGCCCCCTTAAAATTCAGGAGGCTTTATAGTAGAGATATCTGATTTAAGTTGAAAATACTAGCCTAACAGCTATAGTACATATCAAATTCAACGGGATGAGTTGTCATGCGTAAGCGGGTAACTTCTTCCATTTTCAGAGTAATAAAAGCCTGAATCATATCTTCTGGGAAGACACCGCCAGCGGTTAAAAAGTCCATATCATTTTCCAGTGCTTCTAAGGCCTGATCTAATGAGCTGGCTACTGTCGGGATCTCAGCGGCTTCTTCAGGAGGCAGATCATATAAATCTTTATCCATTGCATCACCCGGATGGATGCGGTTTTGAATACCATCAAGCCCAGCCATTAACATGGCAGAAAATGCTAAATAAGGATTGGCTGTCGGATCAGGAAAACGTACTTCAACACGCCGTCCTTCAGGGTTTGACTCATAAGGTATACGAATAGAAGCAGAGCGGTTACGAGCAGAATAGGCTAGCATAACCGGTGCTTCGAAGCCGGGCACTAAACGTTTATAACTATTGGTTGAAGCATTGGTAAATGCATTTAAAGCACGAGCATGCTTAATGATGCCGCCGATATAATACAGGGCGGTTTCTGATAAACCTGCGTAGCCATCACCGGAAAACAAGTTTTCACCATCTTTAAAGATAGACTGATGAACATGCATGCCGGAGCCATTATCACCAACAATGGGTTTGGGCATAAAGGTGGCTGTTTTACCATAGGCATGAGAGACATTATGAATGACATATTTCATTTGCTGTACTTCATCTGCCTTACGGATGAGACTATTGTATTTCACCCCGATCTCACACTGACCTGCAGTGGCTACTTCGTGGTGATGTACCTCAACTTCCTGACCCATTTCTTCCAGAGTTAAACACATTTGAGCCCGGATATCATGCAGTGAATCAACCGGAGGGACGGGGAAGTAACCGCCTTTAATACCAGGTCTATGTCCCATATTGCCGTCATGATAGACTTTTTCTGAGTTCCACTCTGATTCTTCTGAATCAACCTTGACAAATATGCCGCTCATATTTGAGCCCCAGCGTACATCGTCCAGAATAAAAAATTCTGGTTCAGGACCAAAATAGGCTTCATCACCAATGCCGGTGGATTTAAGGTGTTCAATGGCACGTTTGGCAACAGAGCGAGGATCACGCTCATAACCCTGCATGGTGGCAGGCTCAACAATATCACAGGTGATAATGATGGTGGGTTCATCTGTAAAGGGGTCTAATACCGCAGTGCTGGCATCAGGCATTAAAATCATGTCGGAATCATTAATACCTTTCCAACCTGCTATTGATGAGCCATCAAACATTTTTCCATCTTCAAATGTACAGGCTTCAACTGTTTTGGCAGGAACACTGACATGTTGCTCTTTACCATGAGTATCTGTGAAACGAAAATCAACAAATTTCACACCGTTTTCTTCAATCATTTGTAAAACATTATCAGACATTGTGGATCTCCGGTTATTGCAAAAAGTTATGAAAAGGAATTATTTTTTTGTACAAACTCAATGTAATCAGTAAATGCACTATTATGTTGCGTCATTATGCTTAATTGCACTATATTGGTGCGTTATCGATAAAGTACCTGTAGATTATCAATATAATTTAGTGTTTTTACTGAAGCGCTAAACTGTTTTGCTAAAATATCGGGTTCAGTGCCAGTAGATAAGACTGATAAGGGCATAATAAGCTGTACACTTACTTTACCACCAAGATAATGCAGTGTCACATCGTCAATCAACTGTGCTTCTTTGATATTTTCCCAGCTATTATCTAAATCCAGCAGTATTTCATTTCTTAATGGCAGGTGTGAGCAGCTTGAATCGGCTTCATCATTTTCCGGGTCAACATGGACCAGTACCTGTGCAATATCAGGGAATTCACTGGTGAGTTGTGCACTGACCTCATCACTAATTCGATGCCCTTCTGAAACACTCAGTTGCGGTGACACTTCAATATG
>WTAX01000120.1 GCA_013139395.1 Gammaproteobacteria bacterium
TTTGCCGCAGATGGATCAGGATAACGGTTAACTGGAATATCGGCTAACTGAGAGAGCCATTGCTGTTTCATTTCATCGGGCCATAGATAGGGATTTTCCATGGCATCCAGTTTTATCATTTTTCCCGAATCAGGCACATGATAGGCTGATAATTCTCTGATATCATCTCTAATCCATTCTTTGACCAACTCAGATGCGGCCAAGTCGTTTGTATCCAGGTCAGTCATGTATTTTTTATTCCCTGCTGTTATTTTTTTATGCGGTATTCAGCACTACGAGCATGAGCAATAAGCCCTTCACCACGAGCCATCACGGAAGCTATTTTTCCCAGTTCAGAAGCACCGTCCTCAGAACACATAATCAAACTGGAGCGTTTTTGAAAGTCATAAACACCCAATGCTGAACTAAATCGAGCTGTTCTTGAGGTTGGCAGGACATGATTAGGTCCGGCACAATAATCGCCCACAGCTTCTGCGGTATAACGTCCCATAAAAATAGCACCGGCATGACGTATTTTCGGCAGCATAGACTGCGGATCATCAATAGAAAGTTCTAGGTGCTCCGGCGCAATATAGTTAGACACTTCGATGGCTTCATCCATATCATTAACATGAATCAGGGCCGCCCGATCATTAAGAGATGCTTCAATAATGTTTTTGCGTTCCATATTCACCAGTAAACGCTCAATAGAAGCCTGAACCTTGTCTAAAAATTCAGCATCAGGTGATATCAGGATGGGTTGAGCATCTGCATCATGCTCAGCCTGTGAAAACAGATCCATAGCAATCCAGTCAGGATCAGTTTTGCCGTCACAAATTACCAGAATTTCTGATGGGCCGGCAATCATATCAATACCGACAGTACCAAAAACCATGCTTTTGGCAGTGGCAACATAAATGTTGCCCGGACCGACAATTTTATCCACCTGTGGAACAGATTCTGTACCATAAGCCAGAGCAGCAACCGCCTGAGCACCACCCACAGAAAAAACCTGATCAACGCCGGTAATCGCAGCAGCGGCAAACACTAATTAGTTCACCTGCCCGTCTGGAGTCGGCACCACCATAATCAATTCCTTGACACCAGCCACTTTTGCAGGAATAGCATTCATTAAAACTGAAGAAGGATATGCCGCCTGACCACCTGGAACATAGAGGCCGACCCGGTCTAAAGCGGTTATTTGCTGGCCTAAGAGCGTACCGTCTTCTTCGGTATAAGACCATGATTCCATTTTTTGTTTTTCATGGTAGCGTCTGACTCGCTCAGCAGAAACTTCTAAGGCATGACGCTGATCATCTGGTAAACCAGCCAGTGCCTGCTGCAGGCGCTCCGTTGGAATAGACAGCACTGACATATCAGCCGCCGTCATGCGATCAAATTTATTGGTATAGTCAACCAGTGCCTTATCACCTTCTCTGCGCACATCTTGTAGAATTTGTCTGACCGTTGATTGCACAGAATCATCTGAGACATTATCCCAGGCCAGTAAGTCTTTCATTTGTGGCCAGAAATTAGTGTCACTGATCTGAAGACGATTAATGTCAAGCATGGTAAACTCCGGTGAATTAGCTCTGGATTGGCTTTAAATTAGGTTTTAATTTGATTGTAATTATTGATTCACTGCTTCTGCAATACGATCAATTAATAATTTAACGCGCTGATGTTTCATTTTCATCGACGCCTTATTAACGATCAGACGTGAGCTGATATCGGCAATATGTTCCATGGGTTCCAGGCCGTTGGCCTTGAGTGTATTGCCTGTGTCCACCACATCAACAATACGATCAGCCAGACCGACCAGTGGGGCTAATTCCATCGAACCATAGAGTTTAATGACTTCGACCTGAATGCCTTTTTCAGCATAAAAACGTTTTGCGGTATTGACAAATTTAGTGGCAACACGCAGGCGGCCGGTGATCGGCTTGGCATCAACCGGACCGGCAGTCATTAAACGACATTTGGCAATATGCAGATCCAGTGGTTCATACAGACCGTCACCACCATGTTCCATCAGCACATCTTTACCTGCGACACCGACATCAGCAGCACCGTATTGCACATAGGTCGGTACATCAGTGGCACGAATAATGACCAGTTTGATATTATCATGGTTGGTATCAAGGATCAGTTTGCGACTTTTATCCGGATCATCGACAGGATAGATATCGGCATGAGCAAGCAAGGGTAATGTTTCTTTAAAAATTCGTCCTTTGGATAGCGCTATCGTCAGGGTATCACTCATTATTAGTCTCTTTTCTTAATACGCTCAGTAGTTACAAGTTTATTTTTGTGCTTTGTTTACTGGGTCTGTTAACCCGGTACACGACGAATCGTAGCCCCTAACTGCAGGAGCTTCTCTTCAATACATTCATAACCGCGATCGATATGATAAATGCGTTCCACTTCGGTTTCACCTTCGGCAATCAGTCCGGCTATCACCAGACTGGCGGAGGCACGTAAATCAGTTGCCATTACCGGTGCGGCGGTCAATGTATCGACACCCTTAATAATAGCCGTATTACCCTGCAGATTGATGTCAGCGCCCATTCTCTGCAATTCTAAAATATGCATAAAACGGTTCTCAAATACGGTCTCAACAACCGAGCCGGTAGAATCAGCAATGGCATTGAGTACGCAGAACTGGGCCTGCATATCCGTTGGAAAGGCAGGATAAGGAGCTGTCCGGATATCGATAGAGTTTGGCCGCTTACCTTTCATATCCAGCGTAATCCAATCATCACCGGTATCAATCTCTGCACCTGCAGCAGACAACTTTTCTAATACCGCATCAAGATAATCAGGGCAGGTGTCTTTTAGCTTAATTTTGCCTCCGGTCACGGCTGCCGCCACCAGATAGGTGCCGGTTTCGATTCTATCAGGCATGACATTGTGTTTAGTGCCCGATAATTTTTCAACACCTTCAATGGTGATCGTGTCAGTTCCCGCGCCAGTGATCTTTGCTCCCATAGAGTTCAAAAATATCGCCAGATCAACCACTTCAGGTTCTCGAGCTGCATTTTCAAGAATGGTAATGCCGTCTGCCAGAGTAGCAGCCATAAGCAGGTTCTCAGTACCTGTTACCGTCACGATATCCATGACAATTTTTGCACCCTTAAGGCGTTTGGCTGTAGCCCGAATATAACCATTTTCGACTTTAATATCAGCACCCATGGCTTTTAAACCTTTAATATGCTGATCCACAGGACGAGAACCAATAGCACAACCACCCGGTAAGGAAACCTCTGCCTCACCATAATGAGCTACCAGTGGGCCTAGCACCAGGATAGAGGCACGCATGGTTTTAACCAGTTCGTAAGGCGCTACATATTTATCAATGGTACGAGTATCAACTTCAACATCAAGATTTTCATCAACCGTAATAGACACACCCATGCGCCCAAGGAGATCAAGTGTTGTGGTAATATCGTGTAAGTGCGGCACATTACCTATGGTAGTAGCATCATCGGCTAATAAACAGCCCATAATAATGGGTAATGCTGCATTTTTAGCGCCGGAAATACGGATCTCACCTTCCAGACGATTACCGCCGTTAATGAATAATTTATCCATTCAGTATAACCAAGCCTTATTAGATTGAACAAAACAGAGTATTTTACTCTTTCTTCTGCTTAGAGTCACTGTAAATAAAAGGGTTTTTTATAAAAGCAGAGACTATTTAAAATATATAATAAATTCAGGGTATTAATAGAGGAATATTTTGCTGACTAGCCAATTAATAATTTGCTGGCTGTAGCCCATTCTTTGGGAGTGTAGGCTTTGATACTCAGTGCATGGATTGCACCGCTGGTAATGTGCTCATTAACGGCAGCATAAACCATTTGTTGTTTTTTTACCGGGGATAATCCTTCGAACTGATCTGCAACGACCGTGGTATCAAACATACCATTATCACCCTTAACAGTGACTTGTGCTGCTTCAATTGCGGCTTCGATTAATATTTTAATTTCATCAGTTGTCATTTTTCTACTCGTTTAGCTGCTCTATATTGGGAACGATTAAAAAGCCCTTAGCGCCAGAGGCAGAATCTCATTCAAACCACTGATGCGGGCGATATCATACATTTGTGAAGGCAGATTAAAAAAGGTAATTTTTTTATTTTGTAATTCCGCTTCACGGTACCATTCAACCAACAAGGCTAAACCAGAGCTATCCGAACGTTCAAGTTGTGATAAATCAACATCCAGAGTCGATATTTCATCGGTAAATAAGATCGTTCTGTTTTTTGACCATAGCGCAGGTACAGACTTAAAGTTTAACTGGCCTTTAAGTATGTAATGCCCCTGAGCAATTTTTTCAAGTTGTGCGGCACTAGTATTTTCTGTCATGTTA
>WTAX01000447.1 GCA_013139395.1 Gammaproteobacteria bacterium
TTACGCACACTAATATGCCCATGATTTTTTTCTTCGATTAAAAGAATCATGGTTAATAGATAGCCTGAAACAAAAAAGATAATTTCCGAGCCCAGTGCTTGCCAGCTTATATTTAATATAGAAGGCATGCTATCAATGTGGTTCTGTAAGGACTCCCCTTCCAACAACTTAATAATTACATAATTAACATGAAAATAAATCACTAGAAAAATTGAAATTGCGCGTACACCATCAAAAATTTGGTTGTGAACAATTCTGTTACCCATCATTTTGTGCCTTTATTACACTTTTTTAATATAAATGATATGAAATTCAATAATACAATCATAAGATTATAGATACTAACTATCCTTACTATTATTTACCAGCATCTCAATTTCAATATCCAGTTCCTGGCGGCAAATATCTGCATGTAAATAGCAAATATTGTCACAATCGGGTAAAAATTCCTCAATTATGGGTGAGACAATAGCGAGATCGGCAGGGTTTCTCAGATACACTTTGATAGCGGGTCGCCTCGCCAGAGAGTCAGACAGGTCAAATACATTCCGAACTTCATTCTGGCTATTTGCATGTTCAATTAATCCTTCCAGGTTTTTTATGGTCTGACGAGTTTGCCCGACAATATCATTATGAAACTGGCTCTGATGACCGACAATACTGGCTGTACCTGAAATATATAATTGACTGCTGTTCAGGTTCTGATAGAAAGCCGCACGGGCAAAGGACGGACTTTTAGGAGAATAGTGCTGCGGATAATGATAAGCACTGGTTTGATTCGGATTTTCAAGGAATACCCCGGCCTTTTTAGTTGCTATAAAAACAATAACCAGCTTTGCTGATGAGCTTGATGAATAACTGCCTACCGCACTGGCTGCAGGGTACTGAATGATTGTTTGCGCATTTTCTGAAAAGGCATTATGACGCCCCACACAAAACTGCTGATAGCGCTCAAAGCTGTTATTTTCAACATTGATATCAGGAAAGTAATTCCACATACGCAATAGGTGAGTTTTATCCTGATGGCCAATAAAATCAATAATTTGCTCATAACTGCGATGACTGTATTGCTGTAAAGAATGACCTGATGGGAGCTGAATTGATAAGCTGCCGATAAGATACTCATCACTACTGCAAAATGAAATACAGCTATCCAAATCATCCTCTGGTGACCAGCTGCCCTGCTTCCAGACACCCTCTGCCGTCCATAATTCATAACAGGATGCTCCTTTATTATGCCCAACACTGTCTAAACCGGATTGTAAATAAATAAGCGCTTGTGTAAATTCTGCTGAAACGACAGATTGCTGAGCATGCCCCAGCAGCAGCACAGGCACTCTATTTTGCTCCTCTAACTGCGCCAAAATAGCCTGTATTTGATTGTGTGGAACATACTGAATATCAATAGCGTTACTTTCTAACATGGTTTCTCTGACAGGGTTCCGGTTTTCAGTTATTTATGGTTTCAGGCTGTAAAAAATAAATGCTATAATAGCAGGCTTGTCTGGAAATTAAAAAAGTAAGAGAACTATGTCGTTCAAAAAGTCGTCCAAAAAGTCGTCCAAAAAAGCTGTGCCCCAAACAGCCGAAAGCAAGGAATTAGAAAATCAAACTGCACAATTAATCATTGATACCCTAAATCTGGACATTGAAATAAGTGATATTGATCCCGAAGACTATCTTTTTGGTGAAGGACTGGCGCTTGACTCCATTGATGCTCTGGAGCTTGCTATGGCAATTACTCAACAGTTTGGTTTTCAATTACGCTCTGATGACAGCAAAAACCGTGAGATTTTCCGTTCACTCAGAACTCTCAGTCAGCATATTGCCCAGAATAGAAACTAAGCACAGAAGCTGATCACGATTAATAGTACAACACCTAATAATACAAAATGAGACGAGCCCGCAAATGTTAGACTTTTTAGCTCGTTTTCAATTTTTTATCTACCCTTTTATAGTCCACTTAAGCGTCGTTTATAAAGTCCCGTTTCTTATCGCCTGCTTATTACCCCTGTTTTATATCGTATTAGCCCGTCCTCTTCGTGGTAATAATAAACAGATTATTATTAAGTCCGGCATATTATTGCTATTAATATTAATTGGCTTATTATCCTGGCATTATCTGGATCATTCTATTATTTATCTGCCGCCCATACTGATGATGTTAGCTATTTTATACCCTTTTATACGTTCTGTTATGCCGGGAAATACACCATTAATTACTCGTTTTTATCAATTAACCAAAGCTGAAAACTGCCCCGAAGTCAGCCGCTACACCGATAAACTGACCTGGATCTGGATTGTCTTTATCATGCTTTTATTAGTTAATAACCTGTTCCTGACCTTTTTGGCTCCACTGGAATTATGGTCATTATTTACCAATTTTATCAATTACTTATTATTATTGTCTCTGCTGGTACTTGAGTGGCTCTTCCGTATCTTCTGGTTTAAAAAATGGGAGTCTCCTATAGAGTTTGCCAGACAATTACTGACATTGGATCAACGTGAACTGTTTCGTCAATGAGTATTAACAGCACACCAACAGGCACAGCCGCGGCATTCAATTATGCCTCACTGGAATCACCTGTCATTTACCATCAGGGCAAAATCATTAAGCTGGGTGAGTTATTAGACACAGTTGACTATTTATCGACAAAAATTCCTGCTCATCAGCATATACTCAACCTTTATGAAGAACGTTATTATTTCTTATTAGGCTTTCTGCTGGCATTAAAACAGCAAAGTATTAGTTTATTTCCATCAACCATCACTGCTCATACTCTGGCACAGCTGCATGAAAATTATGCCGATATTCTGGTTTTATCTGATGATAGTGAAATAGCAGCAGCACTTGATTTAAAGGCACTGCTTAAAGGATCCACACAGCAAAAATCACAAACAAGTCATTTTCCCGAAATCAGCCTGCAGCAAACCGTTGCTGTTATTTTCACCTCAGGCAGTACCGGGCAGCCAACACCCTATAAAAAGCTCTGGAGTGATCTGGTCACAACTTCACATTTATTAGCTGAACAATTTTTACTACCAGAGCATAGTCATCATCAGCTTTCAGCCCTGCTTGCTACAGTACCGGCACAACACATGTATGGTTTAGAAACCAGCATTATGATGGCACTGCAGCAGGGTCTTTTAATTCATTCAAGCAAGCCCTTTTTTCCACAGGATATCAGTGATTGTCTGGCTGATTTTCAACAATATGCTCTGCAAGCAAATACTCTAATTAACAGCATACTAATAACCACGCCGCTGCATTTAAAAGCCTGTATAAAAACGGGTATAGATTTATCGGCAGTCAGCCTTTTTATTTCTGCAACTGCGCCATTGGATAGAGAACTTGCCCAACAATGTGAACAAGATTATTCTGCTCAGGTAAAAGAAATTTTTGGTTGTACTGAAGTGGGCTCAATGGCGTACAGAAGAACGATTAAGTCTCAACAATGGACGGTTTTAGAAGATATCAGCCTTGATTCAGGTGATGAGCATAATGAAGTGCAAATTAATACAACACGCTCCATTAAACACTTTGCATTTAATGATATAGTTGATGTCATTGATAATAAGCATTTTTTACTCAAAGGTCGAAAAGAAGATTTAGTCAATCAGGGAGGCAAGCGTACCTCTCTGGCTTATCTAAATCACCATTTACAATCATATGATGAATTAGTTGATGCCTGTTATTATCAAGATGATTCTCTGAGTAATTCTCAGGATGACAGCCGACTGATTGCTTTTGTTGTCTTACAAACGCCTTTATCAGAAGCGCTTTCACAGCCATTTTCAAAACAACAGTTAAAAAAGGCACAGCAGCAGCAAAGCAAACAAATAAGAGACTATTTAAAAAATAAAATTGAAGCCGTTTTTTTACCTAAAAAGATTATTTATGTTCCACAGTTACCCAGAAACAGCACAGGAAAGCTTCCCTTGTCTCAATTAAAAAAATTATTCTTACAAAATGTCTGAACACGAGTCACCAATGACAAACAGCATAATGCTGAAAATGAAAATCGATAAGCATCATCCATCACTTGCCGGACATTTTCCAGACAATCCTATTGTCCCGGGTGTAGTTATTCTGGATCACCTTATGCAGCTTTGGCAAAAAGAAAGCGGACAAAGCATTAACAAAATATTAAATGCAAAATTTGTTAATCTGCTGCGCCCGGATATTGCCTGTAATATTCAATATATCCCCAAAGCATCACA
>WTAX01000310.1 GCA_013139395.1 Gammaproteobacteria bacterium
CCATTGTTATTATTATGATTCCAGTGAGTTATTATTTTATAAGTGATTCAGAGACAATCAAAAAAAAGGCTGAACCGGATATAAATACCGTTAGGACTAAAGAAATAGTAAATGACAAACAAGCGAACATTATTCCTGTTACACAGATCAGAAAATCACCTTCACCTTTACTGTCTATAAAAGATATTACACTATTAATTAAAATAACTGACAAATCTGAACTGAAACAGTTATTACAATTTGTACATTTATTTGAGCTGAGTACAGAGTATACTAAACTTCTCAATCAGGTAATTAAAACTAAAAATAAATCATTAACTATCAGCAAAGAAAAGCCTCTTTATGTTTTCCAGACTGCACTTTATAGCGGCCTTTTTATTAGTAAAAATAATCAATTATCAGACAATTTTATATTACACATAGAAAAAATAATAAGCTATAAGCCAGATAATAAAGACTTCTGTGCTATAAAAAGAGACATACAATTTATAAATACAAAAAACTATTTATTTATCAGCAGCAATAATACGCCGGATATCAGTAAAAAAATAAATGACTTATCAAAAGACAAGCAATTAACAAAACAGTTTTTAAAGTTTGATGCATTATTTGCGCAAATAGAAAAAAAACCAACAGCAACTTTTAATTTTTATTATTCAAAGAAAGCTGACAGCAGCATGAGTGATTTTTCTTTGTCTTCTAATAATAATACATTTTGGCTGAATACAGATTCAGATTATATTCTGGATCATTTTAAGATTAATAAAAACAAAATAAACACTCGAGCATTACTAAAAAAACTCAATTTATTTCATTTATCACTATTACTTATTGCACAGGACAAAACTGCTCAATTATCGGCAAAAAAAGTACAGGATTTAAATTTTAAACCTGAGGCAATCATTTCACTAAAGAAAAACTATTCAATTAAAGCCATTAAAGCCATTAAAGACTATCAAAAAGAGCTTGATATTGAATTTAATGCACAATGGCAGTCGGGGCCATTTGCAATAACAACCAATAAATTTATCTTTGATAAGAAACTGATTATAGAATTATTAGCTAAAGGACAAAATATAGATAATTTGATGGAGTATTCACATACAAGCAGTATTATTACCCAGGCAGTAATAAATAATAAGGGTGATAATATTCTTTATATGGATTGTGCTGATAAGCAATCAAACAAAGCCATATTTAAAGATCATGAAGGTGAACAGGAAGCCTATATTAATGATGATTTCATTAGTTACAGAGCCATAACCGCAAGCAATCAAGTCACCTTGAAACCTGACTCCAACTCTAAGATTTCAGATATCGCTGTTATTAAAGGAGTAATAAAACTACAGCTCGCAGAATCAGTTCTTAATAAAACCATTGATAGTCATATACTGAAAAGTTTAAAACAACAAAATACCCAGCAGTTTGATCAGTTTGTTATCCACTTTGATGCTCAAAAAGAAAAGAATAGCCTTAATTATACAATCATTGGGGGTGTTGATAAATTTATTACACTAAGAAGCTATAACAAATCAGGAGAAATACTTGATACTCTTGCATTGAACAAACAATCAAAACTTAATAAGCAAGTTACAAGTTACCATCAGGTATTTTCAGACACCATTGCCGGCATTAAAGTTTTTTACAGCAGCAAAAATAACATACTGTTCTACCCTTTTGCATTGAAACCTTCCATTGCAGCAAATACAACACCTTTAAATGGACAGGATACAGCTGAAATAAATTTTGACCAAACCACTCATATGGAAAAATTAGAACGTTCTACTCTTGATAATGGTATCTTACAGGATAATCCCGCCTGGTTAGGAGAAAAAATAGCGCAAACTACTCAATTACCATTTTATATTAATCTATTTACACGAGATGACAATGAAAAAGAGTCTATTAGTGATGCAGTTTTAAATATAAAAACTGCCCTGTCACCCTTTATCAGCCAGAATTTATCCGCAGTCAAGCTTAGCCTTTCAGAGGGAAAAAACACATTACTTGATAATTTTATTTCATTTACTATCAATGAACAAATGGACGGGGAAGCTATTATGGATTCCGATGCTCAAGCCACAGCACCACAGTTAAATTATTACCTTAATTCAAATTCAGCATTTCAGATTAATAAAAACAGACTAAATACACTGCATGGCAAAATAATACTTAACCTACCAACTTCATTTAAAACTTATACAAACAGTTTTTCATTATCCAGACAAAGCATAAAATCAGATAAATTAATGGTAACTCTTGCTCAAATAGACAAGCATCAGGTTCAATTTAAAATAAAGGGTGACATTGAGAAGTTAGTACAATTAAAGCTTTACAATCAGCAGGAAAAATTAATTTCAGAGCCCTTTGATTTCAAACACATAAATAATGATAGTGCATTATTAACGCTGCGTTACAATGATGAGATTGATTCCATTAAATTAATTGCAGCACAAAAGGCTATGACTAAGAATTACACCTTTTCATTTAAAACAGAATAAACTTTGTTCATAAAAATGCCAAATAACTGTTCTTAAATAGTGTCTATTCATCTGGAAAATTATTCTTGTAAAGAAAACAACGCTTTATCATTCTGGAGATACCGTAAATATATCCATATGAACTTCACTTTACAATCCATGGCAAAGAGCCACCAGAATGATAAAGCGTTATTCTCTATATTCTTTTGGACACCTTTTTGGATCAATTATTTAGACGCACACTACCATCCCTTTTTCCACGCTGTATTATTATATGTAAATTGTCTGATTCCTCTGGAATTAAGTCTTAAGCCCTTAATTTTATCGCTGTTTTGTCCACTTTTTGCAGTTGGGGTGACGGTCAATTCATAACAACTTGTGATTGGACACGCAGTTGTTGCATCAGCAGATGTGTCAGTAATAGCAATCGTATAATAACCTTCGGGACTTATTGCTGGTATTTTTGCTGTTGCCAGAGTTGTTGTATAACCGGCGTTATTAGCATAATAGACTTCCAGACGCTGTGATGCCTGCAGCAAGGCCGACTCTCCATCAGTACGTCTTGATTTTAGTACAGAGTTACGATAAGACGGCAGAGCTATCGCTGCAAGAATAGCGACAATGACGACTACTATCATCAATTCAATTAAGGTAAAGCCTTTAGCATTGCAGGATTTAGTCATGGATATTGCCTTCCCATGATATTGCATGGAATCGGTCATCCCATTTCATAACCTCTTCCAAACCCACAGTAGCTCGAGTATGCTTACCACCAAAAATAAGTCCTGGTGTAGGTGGAATACCCGGTATTTTTAAAGCAAAAGAACGATCTGATCTTTGGGTGTTTGTATCATCACCATCAAAATTCTTTTCTATGGCAGATGCATCCAGCATGTTGATTGCATAAAATCTTGATTGTCCAGGAGGGATAACGGCCATACAAGGATCTGGGTTAACACTTTGAACACTATCTTTGCTATAAGTTGTAAATAGTACCGCATAACTATATAAACGTGCCTTGGCAAACACTTTTTCAGATTCTGATAAATCAATAAACCATCCTTGTGTACCTTGTATAGAACCTTGTCCAAACAGCAACTTTTTTTCAAGTGATGTTTCAGAGGACGAACCATCTTGTATAAGGTTTTTAGTTGCATTATACAATTCACCAAGGTTTTCTATGCTGACTAAATCCCCACTTGAGTCAGTTCTAACCTTTCTTTCATACGCGTTTACATTATGATAATTAAATATTTCACCATTATCCCATACACCATTAGTATTATCATCAATCAAAGGAGCTTTCCAGGTATTGTAGTCTTTTATCATATAAAATCTGTCTATTACATCTGTACTTAATGGCTTCGCTCTATGGCCTGAACCAATTAGAACTGCGATATACTGTTCACCCCCTTTAGAATAATAACCAACTTCAGGTGTATTAAAGAAACGTCTGAAATCTGCGCCTGCTTCAGAGTTAATATCAGCAATTACATCACCGGAAAGTGTAACATCATTAAATTTTGCATCAGGGATATCAATGCGGATAATTCGACCGCCAAGGTCGGATGCATATAATCGGTCAATAATGCCGTTAGCATTAATATCAACAGGAAGCAGATCGCTGGGAATAGAATTTGTCATCTCTGCAATATTCAGATTAGCACCTGTATTGCTGATACTGCTTAATAGATCACCTGTTTCAGGTGCGACAATATAAATAACATTGCCTTCGTCATCAGCTGACCTGGTGGTATCATCTTCCTGATCCGCATCATAACCTCCGCCAAAAACCAAAACATCCTGGTCGGTACTTGCTATATGCATTTTAACAAAGAGAGGTTTAGACCATGTTTGCCCTAATTGACTAAACCCAGAACTGGACTTATCAATTTTCCAGGCAAATTTAGGATTGATTTTGTCGGTAATATCCAATGCATAATAAGCATTGCCTCCACGACGCATACCAAATACCACGTACTTTTTAGAATTAAGCTCATAATATGTTAAAGGGCCATCAATACCATAGTAAGGTAGGTCAGAGGCTGTGTTAAGAGCAAGCGAACCTATGTCCTTTAAAAACTCTTTGGGTATAAAACCCCATAATTCAGTGCCGTCACTATCATTAATTGCTTTTAATATACCATCACTGCCAGCCATTAAAATGATATCACCTCCTGAATAATTAATTACAACAGGCTGTGTATGTATTGGCGCACCCATTTTTCCTGAAAGTGGTTTTACTGTTTTATATATACCCTGAGATGGTTGCTTCCAGTTAAGCCAATTTATCAAATCATTTTTATCAGTGGTACTAGTCATACCAAACGTAGCATTATCGATTAAAGTATTAGCAAGTGTAATTAGATTAGTAGAATCTGTTAGTTCTTTGTTTATATCAGTATTAATATTACTATACAAATTCCGAGAATTTTGTTGTTTCGCTGCAGCACCATTTTTTATAACACTTCCGTCATCTGGACTTGAAGCCCATAAATCAGTAGATGATTTAAATGTATAATCTGCATTTAAGACAGAAGTTGTACCATCATTTTCTACAATATTAATTCCATTAGAAGTATTTAAGAATTTATATTTTTTTAAATTTCCACTCCACAGTTTATTGACGCCTGGTTCAAATAAAGGGATATAGATATAATCACCACTAACAGCCGAATTATCCTGATTAAAAGGAATTATTGGTGCATTGTAAGTATATTTAACGTTAACTTTACCCTCGGAAACAATAGCAGTGAACGCTTTTAATAAGTCCGATGAGTTGCTTGCCGGATAATATTTACCACCTCCGGCTGAAGCAATTCCTTGTAAATACTTCTCAGTATCACCACTCGTTGCAAATCCGATAGTATAAGTTAAGATATTTTGTTGTCCAGGCCAGTCAGTGCTTTTTTTAAAATCAGTTTCTCTTGCATATTGGGCAATTTCCTTAGAACATTTCCCATCTGCTCCAACATTAGGGTCATCAACACATACACTTGATGCATTAGGATAAAAGTTTGTAGAGTTAGTATTGGGTGAACCATCACTTAATAATATTATTTGATTAGTGCTGCAACTTATAGTGGTGCTTTCTTTTTTAAAAGGTGAAGTTTCAGCAACTGGAGACGCAATGCTTCTTCGCTGATAAGATCCAGCGTTAGTATATCCATACTCAAATTTATACTTATATTCACCTTTATACACATCCACTGCCGATTTTAAAGCTGCCACAGTTGGTGTTCCACCACCATCACTAAGTGAATTAACCTTGGCAATCATTTCATCTTTATTATCTCCAATATTCTTAAAAGATGAAACTCTGTCAAGCCGGGGTCTATGCCCATATTTCCTTTGATAATATGTAGAATAAGCCATAATACCTGCATCAATATTTTTCATTGCATCATTAGACAGCAAATTCACTAATGAATCTTTTAAATTTTGAATACGTGATTGTCCACCCCCACCTGGATACCCCATACTTCCTGAGATATCTAAGACAAAAAGAACATTAGGCTCTATAACGTCACTTCCCCCGCTGCTGGTGCTTCCACTACTACTTGAACCAGGTGTAGCTTTATAGGCTTCGATATCATCAGCATTAGCCATAGTAGCAACAAGTATCAACCCTATTATTAATAGTGAAAAAAACAAGTTAACAATTAATGATTTATCAGTTAGCAGCCTGAACATAAATTTCTCCTTAAATAAATATAACGCACTATTCACGTATTAATGCAATTTCCATACGATTTGTACTCGTTGCACCAGTACCATTAACCTGACCTTTTGCTTCAGCTTCATAAACCAGAGTGACTATATCCAGTGAATAACCGGAGAACTTATATTTACCGGGAACACTGCGTTCTATGTATTCCATTTTCAAGTTACTTGACAATGTTGTTCGTTCAGAAGCTCTATTTTTAAATTTACAATCCGAAAAGTCATTGGTACATTTAAAATCACAGTCTTTAAAATCTGTTTTACAGGCATAATAATTAATATTGTCAACAGCTGCGGCACCAACTACTAAGGGTTTTTTTATATCGGCATCAGGTCCCAGTACTCGCGCCAGAGCACTTTCTGCAGTTTGAAAGCTCATTTGCTTATGTTGATGATTAACCGCTATTTTTGTTTCCAGTGTACTGTTTTGCACCGCACTGACACTAAGAATAGTTAATATGAGTAAAAATATCAGACTCACAGCCAAGGCAACCCCTTTTTGTTGTGGTATTGACGGTATTGTTAATAAATCATTTTTATGACTGGTTTTTAACATAGTTTATTGCCTCTTAACGGATGCATGTAAATTTCTAAAAGCAATTGTGGTATTAACTGATTTAAAAAAATGATCTTTATCAGGCAGAGTGACGACATCACCCAATAAATCCTTTGCTTCTATGTTGTCCGGTCTAAATGTAGCAGGAATGGTTTGATCAGAGCTGACAATAAGACCAATTCTAATGGATACCACATTCGCCCATTTGTTTTGACTGTCAACTTCAGAAGCAGTCAAAAAATTGTTCGCCATACCATCAGATGAGGAGCCGGTGTCTGTTTCAACACCATATAGAGCACGCATTTTTACGATACCAGAAATAATGGGCTGGGCAGTGCCGGCATCACAAACCAGTTCATTGTTTGAATTGATGTAAAATCGTACTTTAGTAGTAGCAGATGCACCTTCTGCAACACCGCAAGGCTTCTGACCTTTGGCCAGACGAACGGCAATAATACTTGACCCTTGATCATCTATGTCAACAATACCAGCCGTTGAACTAGAAGAACTTTTATTATTTTCAACAGCTGGAAAAGTACGTTTGCCATTATCATTATTTTTATAACTTTGAGGGCTGTCATCACCTGCATCGACACCCCATCCCGCCATTGTCAGGGTTCGTTGCAGATCCTGAATGGCAAAACGGGCATTTTCATGTGCAGAAGCCACACTGGTGCGAAAATTAAAACTATTTTTACTGTCTAAATAAATTTTCATCACACCAGAAACAAGGAAGATGCCAATGGCACTGGCTACCATCAATGAAACTAATGAAAAGCCTTTATTTTTTGTCATTATCCTGGCCATTATAGTGTTCCCGGATGAAAGCTCATGACGATTTCGTTTAATTCTTCAGCATCTCGTGTTGCCTGATTGGCAGCATCAGATGCAAACTGACCTTTCCAGGAAATGGTGATATGAAAAACAGAATTATCGGGGCAGCCGCTGCCAGCAGTGTAATTATCACATTTAACTTCAAGATTACCAGCAGGTAATAATTTATTAACTCCATAAACTATTTCATTCAGATCTTCCGAAGCAATCTTGTCCGGACCACAATCACTATCTAATCTATTCTGATCTGTCTCATCGGGTGTCATAGAACACTTATTAACATGTTTATCGCCATATTTGTTATTTCCATTTGTTTGTCCGTTGTTTCCATTAGAGTTTTGTGCATTGTTTCCATTATTAGAGCTTTGTGCGGACTTGTTTGATGTATAGTTACCATATACTCCATAAGCACCTTGATTACCACGGATTCTGTCCGCTAATGAAGCCGCTAAATCAGTTGCATTTGAGCGAAAACCTGCCTGTGTTGCAGATTTTAATGCAAATGTTTGTAAGCCGGCTATACCTAACAAGCCAATGGCGATAATTATAACGGCAATGAGCACCTCAATAAGACCAGCTCCTTTTTGCGTATGAATCATGAGCAACCTCCATTGTCACGTGATAATTTATCGACTCTTGGACGACCTGTTAGAGAAAAACGGATACAGCGAGTGAGATCTTTATTGGAAATTTGTAGAAAATCGGTGGTTGGGCTGGTAAGCGTATTTTTGATACGGCCGCTGGGGCTGTAAACAATGGCAGTGTTGACGCCGCCATTACCTGCAATTGAAATGTTTGCAATATCTAATGTATATGAATTGAGGACTTCTTCACCATTGTTTTTTACATTATTTTTATTGCTGTCGATAAATATTTCCCAGCCAGATGCCCAATTGTCAGATGTAATAATTGCTACGTTTTGTTCGCGCTTGATGGCTTCACTTCTGGCAAATAATAATGAAGCAATCAGGTCATTTGCTGTTGCAGTCACTGTATTTCTGCGTATTGTTTCTTGAAAGCTGGGGATTGCTATTGATACCAGAATACTTAAAATAACGATTGTTATCATAAGCTCTATAAGTGTAAATCCCTTACTATACCGCACTGATATTCCTTTCATACTTACCCCGCAGATTGTCACTCAACCTGATGCACTATTTGCCTCTGGTTTCAGTTCTTGCGATAATACTACATTATTCTTTAAAAAAATCAGGTAATTCATCACAAAAATAAAAAAAGAGGAGTGTAAATTAAATTTAGCTTGATTGGGTTTAATATTGCAGGAGTTTTGGGTAAATATTAGATTTCCCCCACTTATAATTAAGTGGAGAAAATGACTATAATATTTTTTAGTGTGGTCAATTGAAACTTGTTATTTGCGGGTCCACTTGCCATTATTTGTTTGGTACATCCAACCTGAAGAAATTTTATTAATCCATGTTTTGCTAAAGGTTTTTTGGATATCAGCCTTCCATTCAGGATGACCATTAGCATTGGCTATTTCGGAATAAAGAGCCCGTCTATCATTATTTTCTGCTTTGATGAGTTTATTCACTGAGGATTTTTGTTTGACCGACAGACCACTATTACTCACACTGGCAATTAGGCCATTGTTTGTAAAGCCCACTGCGCCTGACTGGTAGTATTTTAACAATTTAGATTGACGTTTTTCCATACTCTTACGAATAGAGCGGATCTTTGGTGAGTCAATTGAGATATTGGCCTGTCCAGCCTGTGCCGCAGGAATTACAAAATTGATAAATGCAATAAGAGTCTTTTCAGGAAAAGAAGTCGTGTTATTCAGGTGACTTTGATTTGTTTCGGTTTTTTTCTCTTCTATAGGAGCAGGCTCTTGAGAATGTAAAACATCATCCACAATTTCTTCGGCTATTTTCTCTGCTGCCGCCGCTGGAAAATAAATATTGATGGTCACACAGGAGATTAGCGTCAGACTGATCAGCATTGCTGACAGCAATTGATGAAAGTAGTATTTATTGAGAGAAAGTCTGTTTGTTGTCATTGTTTTCACCATTACTTTAAATTTTATTGAATTTTACATAGCGATTGTAGAATAGAGTTTGCCTGATTTTGCCACAGCAAGCCTGAATCAATACTGAATAGTTACTCAATTATCGCCTCATTTGCATGTTGAATGGCTTTTAAACGGCTGGTAAGTACCTGCCAGTTAACGAGTTTTTGAAAGCCCATCACATCAATTCGTGGGATTCCTCCCCCTTTAACAATATAGTAGCTATCGCCTTTTGCTTCAACACCCGACATATGGCAGGTATTATTTTTAAGTTTACAACTTAAACCAATTTTGTCATAGCGAAAGGTTTCAAAAAAGCTCAGGAAGCTGCGGGACAATAATCCAGAAGCGCCGCCAAGACTCGATAAATTATCTATGGCACGCTGACTGATTCTATGACT
>WTAX01000364.1 GCA_013139395.1 Gammaproteobacteria bacterium
ACCGAAAAATAATTACCTTGATACCCTGTCATTCTTTTTAATACCTTTATGTGCTGATTCAGAGCAGGATTTACAAACACAACTCTCAGCCTTAGAAGGTGAACTCAGTCTTAGTGTTAATTTAAAAGAATTTGCCTTTAATAAATTAACTGACTTTAAGAAAAAATCTCAGAGTCATCCCAAATACCGACTATCTTTATTGGCACATTCTGTTGATGAATTACAAAGAGAAATTCAGTCGGCCATAAAAGGCGTTAGCAGTGCTATTGAAAATAATGAAGAATGGTCTACACCATTAGGTAGTTATTTTACTCCGACACCTCAGGCGAAGAAGGGCAAAGTTGCTTTTGTTTATCCCGGCGGCTTTAATTCCTATATCGGCATGGCGAGTAATCTTTTCCAACTATTTCCGGAAGTCATGGATTTGGTGTCCGGTTCAACATCGAGCCTGAGACAAATGATGCGTACGCATTATGTTTATCCGCAAACGCTTAATGCACCAGATAAAAAAGCATTGAAGCAATTAGAAGCTGAGATGGGTGAAGATGCCGTTGCCATGTTTGAATCCGGTATTATGACTTCTATTCTCTATACCAGAATTATTCAGGATCTGCTGGGCGTACAGCCCGGTGCTGCTTTTGGTCATAGTATGGGTGAGTTATCCATGCTGTTTTCATCAGGTGCCTGGAGCAATACCGATTATATGAGTAATACATTGCATTCCACAGCGACCTTTCATAATCGCTTAGTGGGTGAAATGGAAGTGGTACGACAAGCCTGGGACTTACCACCTTCCAGTGAAGATGAAAAACCTATCTGGGGGACGTATACCTTACGAACCTCACCTGAAAAAGCAGCAGAAGTGCTGGCAGAAGAAGAGCGGGTTTTTCTGATCATTATCAATGCACCCAATGAAATTGTTATTGCCGGTGATGATGAAGCATGCCGACGTGTGGTGAAAAAATTGAAATGGCGACTCTTCCCGGTACCCATTAAAGATGTCGTACATAACGAATTAGTTAAGGCAGAGTTTGATGCACTTAAAACTCTGCACACCATGCCGACTACCCAGATTCAGGGTGTCGATTTTTATACCGCAGCAAATTATAAAAAGACTGAGCTTAATGAAGATGTTATTGGTCATAATATTGCAACGTTCTATACACATATGGTTGATTTTCCAAAACTGGTTAACCAGGTCTATGATGATGGCGCGCGTATCTTTATTGAACTGGGGCCACAAAGTAGTTGTACTAAATGGGTCAGTGAATCTCTAAAAGGTAAAGAACACCTTGCTGTGGGCATTAATCGCAAGGGTGTCGATGATCATACTTCATTACTAAGAATGGCGGCTAAGCTGACCAGTCATGGTATTGATATGGCTTTAGATAAGCTTTATCCAGCACCGCTTTCTTTGGAAGCAGATCAGCAACAGCAGAAACTCAGTCTGGTTAAACCAGTAATTTTGGGTAAAGAACCTTTTGCCGATGTTATTTTAACCGATGAAAACCGCAAAAAGTTTCAGGTTGCTCCTGCTATATCTCCGCAGGTTATGGCATCAATAACACAGCCAAAAGAATCAGTAAAAGCAAAAGTACAAAATAATGTAATTCCTATTGCTTCAAAAGAAATAGTTTCAAAAGTAACTCCAGCTCTAATACCACAAGCAGCATCAACACCGAAGTCTGTAATAAGTGCTCAGCAAGCCAATGTTAAGGCGGTTGTGAACTCAGATATCAGTGCAGTTGCAGCTACGGTCAGCCCTCAAGTTAGCAGGACTGCATCAAATTTAACGGAAAAAAGTATGACACAAATGACGAGTGATTCATCAATAGTTTCTACAGCACCTTCTTCAACAAGCTTATTATCAAATAAGGCTTATTTGATACCGGGTTATCAAAGTGAAATGCTGAGTAAAATGATTCAGCATAATATTAACATCAGCAAAATGCATAGCGAATTTATGGCTTCACGACATGAAGGCTTACAGACATTAACTACGTCGATTATTAATAGTATTCATTCGCCGGAGCAGAACCTCCAGACATTTTTGGGCACGTCACAAACTATCGCTTCACCAACTATTACTTCACAAAAGACAGTCAGTGAAACCAATAAAGGAATCATTCAGCAGATATTCCCAACAGAATATAATCAGCCTGAAACTATTATTTATTCAGAGCAGGATTTACGTGAATTTGCCTATGGCAAGATAGGCAAAGTTTTTGGTTCAGATTATGACATTATTGACAGCTATCCAAAACGAGTCATGTTACCCATGGATCCGTATTTACTGGTCACCCGTGTTACTGAGATGCAGGCAAAGAAGGGTGAATTTGTACCGTCAACAATGACCACTGAATATGACATTCCACATAATGCCTGGTATTCAACGGATGGTCAGATTCCAACGTGTATCTGTATTGAGTCAGGTCAATGTGACCTGCTGTTAATCAGCTATATGGGTATAGATTTTGATAATAAGGGCAAGTACCTTTATCGTCTTCTGGACTGCACTTTAACCTTCCTTGATGATCAGCCTAAAGAAGGTCAGACTCTACGTTATGATATATCTATCAACTCATTTGCCAAGCATAAAAACAATCTATTATTTTTCTTTTCGTATGAATGTTTTGTTGGCGATAAGATGATCCTGAAAATGGATAATGGTTGTGCCGGATTCTTCTCAGATGAAGAACTTGCCGTTGGCAAAGGCGTCATTCATACCAATGAAGAAATTGAACAACGTGCCAAAGTCACTAAGTCATCATTCACGCCCATTCTAAATTGTGACAAGACCTATTTCGGTGAACAGGATATGGTTCATCTAATGAACGGTGATCTGGTGGCCTGTTATGAAAGTCCGCTTTATGACAAACAGGGCACTAATCCTTCACTGCATTTCCCACTGGAAAAAATCCTGATGCTGGATCGTATCACTAAAGTGGATAGAACCGGTGGTTTATGGGGACTAGGCTTAATTGAAGCAGAAAAAGATTTACAACCTGATGAATGGTATTTTACCAGTCACTTCCGTGATGATCCTGTACTGGCCGGTTCATTAATGTCAGAAGGCTGTGTGCAATTGCTGCAATTCTTTATGCTTTATCTGGGACTGCAGACCAAAACCATTGATGCCCGTTTTCAAACTATACGTAATATTCCTCAGCCTATTCGTTGTCGTGGTCAGGCCTTGCCAAAAGATCGTCTGATGACTTATCGTCTGGAAGTGACTGAAATCGGTATGTCACCTAAGCCTTATGCGCGTGGTAATGTGGATATTATTATTGCCGGAAAAATTGTGGTTGATTTCCGTGATGTCTGTTTAGAGTTATCAGAAAAAAGTGAACAGGAAAAACAATTACTGGCTTCTGGTCGTTTAGGTGTATCTGCACCACAAGCTATTGCTCCACAAGCAGCGGTTCAAAAACCAGTTGCTCAAACAGCAGTGCCTCAAGCAGAGAAGAAAACTGTGATGCCAAGTCTGAACAAAAAAGACAGCAGACTACCGGTAATGCCTCCCATTGAAGTAAAACCTGCGCTATTTACTGAAGAGCAAATTGTACATTTTGCTACGGGTGATATTGAAGCCTGTTTCGGTAAAGAATTTGCGCTGTACAAGCAGCCACCACCAACACCACAGCATCCACCCAGAAGACCACCACGTACACCTAACGGCTATTTGCAACTTATGCATAGAGTATTAGATGTGACAGGTGAACGTCATGATTTTGATAACACCACAAAGTGTACCGCTGAGTATGATGTGGCACCGGATGTCTGGTTCTGTCAGGTAAATTCCTATCCATCCTTTGCACCGTATTCGATGCTGATGGAAATTGCCCTGCAGCCCAATGGCTTTTTAACATCACATATCGGTAGTACCTTAATGTATCCCGATACTAATTTATACTTCCGTAATCTGGATGGTACCGGTCGATTATTAAAAGAAATAGATCTGCGTGGTAAGACAATTGTTAATAAAACCACCATGTACTCCACCTCGGCAGTGATGAATAATATTATTCAGAAATTTACCTTTGAATTATTAGTTGATGGTGAAACCTTCTATGAAGGGGATGCTGTATTTGGTTTCTTTAGTGCCGACTCACTGAGTAATCAAGTGGGCATGGACAAGGGTAAGAAATTATTGCCATGGTACAAAGAAGAAGCCAATACTCAAGCCAAACGGGTTGAGTTTGATCTGACTGATGAGACTCAACAGAGTCTCTTTAGTACTCAGGCAGATAAGCCGTATTATCATCTGGCAGGCGGCGTACTGAATTTTCTTGATCAGTCTCTGGTTGTGGCTGATGGCGGTAAATTTGGCAAAGGCTATGTCCATTCATTAAAAGTGATTGATGAGACTGATTGGTTCTATCCTTGTCACTTCTACAAAGATCCGGTCATGCCCGGTTCACTGGGTGTAGAAGCCATGATTCAATCCTTACAAATTTTTGCCTTACAGCAGGACTTAGGCAAGGATCTTAAAAACCCTCGATTTGGTCTGGTTGAAGATGAAGCAAAATGGACATATCGTGGACAAATTATTCCTGATAATGAGCAAATGACTCTGGAAGTTAATATTAAAGAAATCCGTAAAACTGCGGGTCGGGTTGATATTGTGGCA
>WTAX01000374.1 GCA_013139395.1 Gammaproteobacteria bacterium
ACATCAGACGCGGCAGGTCCCGTATCACCAGACCTCTGGCCATAATTTTGTCGGATTCTTCATCACCGGAATTGGTACCGACATTACCAATATGAGGATAAGTCAGCGTTACAATTTGTTCTTTATAAGAAGGGTCCGTGAGTATCTCCTGATAGCCGGTCATGGAGGTATTAAAAACCACCTCACCAACGGTTTCTCCCATTGCACCAATGGCCTTACCATAAAAAACGGTACCATCTTCAAGTGCCAGAATTGCAGGTGATATTGCCATATTGGCATCTATTTTGTTAGCGCTATTGTCAGAGCCGGTCAATGGAATCTCCCATAAAGTCTAGATACACAAACGGGATGCACAAAGTATGAGCACCCCGATTTAAGTTTAACCGTAGAATTTTACAAAAAACTGCAATTTCTGTCCATTCAAATTTAACGTTTACTGTAAATAGATCAAAAATATTTCTTGTTAAAATGCATTAGTCACTATTGAACTGAATTTACCGATAAAATCACCTATCTCATTTTGCCTAAACTCTTCATTCATTTAAAAAAAAGCGCCCTTGCTTTTATAAGCAACATAATGTTAAAGTTATTTTTAAGTTATTAATAATTAAGATATTTATTCTCAGACAAAGGAATGTCACTATGCATTATCTACTGCAGATACTTATTTTTACGTTAAGTTTTTCTACTTTTGCCATTGCCGCCGATAACTGGCAGACACAGCAGTTGACCTTATCCGATTATTTTAGTGATATGACTGATCGTTCAATGGCTCTGGACAGCTCAAATCATCCTCATATGGTCTATGGTGGAGATTATCTTTATTATACCCATTACACCGGCACTTTATGGACAAGCGATGTATTAGACAGCAATCCCGGCGTAGGAACAGATGCTTCCATCGCACTGGATGATAGTGACAATGCCTATGTTGTCTACACTGATAGAAAAAATGAAAAGCTGAAATTTATTTTCATCACTTACGGCGGCCTTACAGGAGCGCCAGTCATTCTGGATTCCATCAACCATGAACAAGCCCAGGCCTCTATTGCCGTAGATGGTTCGCATAAAGCACATATCAGTTATGCAGACTATAACGCCGGAGATTTAAAATATATCAGCATTGATTCTAATGGCGTTTTAAATACCCCGGAAATAGTTGACAGTCCGGGAAATGTTGGATTTGAAAGTTCCATTGCTGTACAAAGCAGTGGAAAAGTACACATTAGTTATCGCGACATTAAAAAGAATACCGATCTGAAATATGTCAGTATTGAAGCAAATGGTACTATCAATACTCCACAAACCATTGGCACTAATCGCTCAGGCGCATATAATTCTATTGCCGTTGATGGTGACGGTAAAGCCTATATTTGCTACCGCAATGCTTCTGGTTCATTAGAATATACCACAATTGAAGCTGATGGCAGCATCAATATACCGGTCAACCTTCCTGCAGCGGGCAAATATACATCCATAGCAATTGATGCCAACAAAAAAGCACATATCAGCTACTATAATCCACTACCGAAAGATCTGAGATATATTACTGTCGATAATGCCGGCACCATCAGCACTGCATCCGTCATAGACACAGCCGGAGATAATGTCGGCTTATATTCATCAATTGCTGTAGGGAGCAATAATCTGCCTCACTTTTTTTATTTTGACGACGATAATTTCACCATAAAATATACTTATGGCGATACTAAAGAAGCGCTGCATTCCGGTGGTGATGCCGGAGAACATAATGCTGCAGCCGTTGATGATGAGGGTGTTACCCACATCGTGTATTATGATGAAACGGATGATCATTTAAAATACTATAAAATTAATCCCGATGGCACGTACAGTGCAGCTCAGACACTCGACACCGCCGACCAGGCAGGTCAATATGTTTCAATAGCCATTGATGCTTCCGGCAAAAAACATATCACTTATTTCGATAGTTTAAATTTTGCTCTAAAGTACACCAGTATATCCAGCGAGGGCATTCACGGTATTCCACAAACACTCGACAATGCCGGTAAATATAGTAGTCTTGCTGTGGATAACAACAGAAAAGTACATATTACCTACAATTCACCCAGTAATGAACTATATTACCTTGAGATCGCATCCAATGGCGTCACAGGCACACCTCTGGTCATTGATGACAGCTTCTCTTACGCAAAAGAAAGTGATATTGCAATAGATGATAGCGGAACTGCACATATATCCTACCGCGATGACAGTAGTTTAAAATATGTCACAATAGCTCCTGGTAATAATATAGGTACTATTCAAACTTTAGCCACTGCAGCAGTTTCTGATAAACCTTCAATTGACATTGACAGTTCAGGCAAAGTTTATATCAGCTTTGTAGAAAGTAACGCTCCCTACACATTAAAATATATCAGTATTGCCATTGGCGGAGCCGTTAGTCCCACGCAAAGCATTGATGATATTAATATTGGAAAACATCATGATATGAGCGTTGATGCCACAGGAAAAATTCATCTTAGCTATAATGATTATGATAATGGTCAACTGAAATATGCCAGTGGATTCGACAGCACATGGCGTCATGAAATTATCGATGAAAACGCAGGTCGCAACCTGAGAAGCTCAATATCAGCAGGCAGACAACAAATTCATATCAGCTACTTTGACGAAAATCTGCATGAGCTTAAACATGCTTATAAAGCCGTCAGCAATGGAGCATTAATTCCAGTCACTACGTATTTACTGCTGAATTAATGGCAGGGGGTGATCGCTCCAGCACTTATTTTTTCTGCTACTATTACATCTGATGGCCATAAGTAAAACTATCAGATTCCCCTCATGCCTAAAATAATAAAAACAGCATTGCAGGCAACGATGAAGAAGGCCGTCCTGAGCGCACCAAACGAACAAAAAAATGATTACCCTTATGGTTTCCGGCCGCAGTTCCGGAATGAAAGCTGATACTCCACCCAGTGATTGCAGCAGCCCAGGGAGAAGCCGTCCAATACCATTTATCTAAGGTATATGGGAAATAAAATGTTTTAATGGCTGGAATATTATTATTGGGAATTTGAATAGGTATATTGTCATCCACTAGTGTGATTAACTCATCAGTCTCTGGTATTCTCCAGTCACTATAGCCGCATA
>WTAX01000298.1 GCA_013139395.1 Gammaproteobacteria bacterium
GGGTTCAGGTAAGTCAACTTTGATACGTTGTATTAACCACTTAGAAGAACATCAACAGGGAAAAATTATTGTTGATGGTATAGAGCTGAGTGGTGATTTAAAACAGATAGAACAGGTTCGTAAAGAAGTTGGTATGGTTTTTCAGGATTTTAATCTTTTTCCACATTTATCCATACTGGAGAACTTGATGCTGGCACCTGTATGGGTTAAGAAAATGTCGAAGAAGGCTGCTGAAGAAATTGCTATGAGTTATCTGGAGCGGGTAAAAATACCAGAACAAGCCAGAAAATACCCGGGACAATTATCCGGCGGACAACAACAGCGAGTGGCTATTGCACGTAGCCTATGTATGAACCCTAAAGTGATGTTATTTGATGAGCCAACTTCAGCACTTGATCCGGAAATGATTTCAGAAGTCCTTGATGTAATGGTGGAACTCGCTGAAGATGGAATGACTATGCTCTGTGTTACTCATGAAATGGGTTTTGCAAAAAAAGTAGCCAATCGTGTCATTTTTATGGATGAAGGAGAAATTATTGAAGAAAATGAGCCAGCTTATTTCTTTGAAAAGCCACAAAATGAAAGAACTAAATTATTTTTAAGCCAGATAATTCAGCATTAAGCTTTGTATTTTATTCTGGAACTATCATCAGGATAAATTAAAAAATAGAAGAGTTGATAAAGCTTAGAAAAATTATTTTACCTACTGCACTTATAATTCACTCATAACCCCATGACTCCTATTATTACACACTGACCAACGGTTTTATTATCGGATTTGAGCAAAAATAGCTCTTTTGGTGATTGATGAGACTGTTGCTAGTGCTAAAATCTTTAATGAAATAATTTGTTTTTTCTTAAGCTGTAAATGATCGATAAGTGGTTTAACTAACCATTTCTACAAAATCTGTTATAATGTCTCTTATGAGAGGAGGCACCATCATGAATAATCACACTATTTCTTCTAATTTACTTAGAATACGTAAAGAACGTGGTCTGAGTCAGGAACAGCTTGCCGAAATTGCGGGATTGTCTCGTGGTGCCTATCGGAATCTCGAAAAGGCTCGTGCAGAGCCACGAACCGGTACTTTGAAATCTCTAGCATTAGCGCTTGATGTTCCCCTCAAAGAACTTCTGAGTCCGGTGCGACTCTTGGAAAGAGTACGTTTCCGTTCTTTGAAACGCCTAAAAAGTCGTGATCAAGTATTGGTTGATGTTAGTCGCTGGCTGGCTGATTTTGAGGATCTGGAGAATGTTACCGGTGAGAAATTTGACCATGGACTTAAACCACTTTGGTCTACTATAAACCAAAAAAAGAAAAGGAATATATTGGCCATCGCTGCCATGGTTAGAAAACACTTTGGGCTTTCTGAACGTGAGCCTGTTCATGATATCTGTGGTCTGCTCGAATCCATGGGGGTGAAGGTCTACTCCATTAGTGTGGCAAATGATGCTTTTATGGGGCTATCCGTTAGTGAAGACGATGGTGGACCAGCGGTTATCGTTAATACTTGGGATAGGATGCCAGTTGAAACCTGGATATTCAGTGCCGCCCATGAACTCGGACATTTGCTACTTCATCTAAGTGCCTATGATGTTTCTGAGATAGAGGAGGATAAGAGCCAGGAAATTGAAGCCGACGAATTTGCATCCCATTTTTTAATGCCAGAAGAAGTCTTTCGTAAGGAATGGGAGGAAACTGCTGGATTATCTTTGGTTGATCGCGTACTCAAGGTGAAACGAGTTTTTCGTGTGAGCTGGAGAACTGTATTATTTCGTGTTGCTCAAAGTTACCCTAAAGAGAAAAGGTTTCTAGTATGGCAGCGATTTAATCTCGAATATAAAGCTAGAAAAGGACGTTCATTACTCAAGCATGATGAACCCTTTGGAATTGATAAAGAAATCTATCAGGATCCACATGGCATAAGGCCATTAGGAATTGAACCAGAAGGGATGTATCCTCATGACTTTCAGGAGGATCGTTTGTCTCGTCTGGTAAGAAAAGCGGTAGAAGAAGATATTATATCTTTATCGCGTGCTTCAGAAATTTTACAGTTGCCACTTAATCAAATGAGGGAGCTATCCGCATCGTGGATGGCTTAGGCTAATTTAGTGTTACTGATAATAGATGCTAATGTACTGATTGATTACGCTAATACAGACCTCAGTGTGCTAAAACTTGTCGCTAATCATCTTGGGCCTATACATGTCCCCAGTGTCGTATTGGATGAAGTTGGGTACAGCTATGGAAATTGCGCAGGCGATTCAGGTTGGCAACCCAAAGCATATAACACCAGAAATTATTAAAGAATTCAGAAGAAAAATTAATTAATGTATTCAGATTTTTAAAACTTGAGATCTTAGGTAACCTTTTAATTTTAATCAGCAAAAACCCACTAAAATCAATTATACTTATAGTGCACTTATTGATTTTTAAATCTATGTATAAAGCATCGACCACCAGTGTGATAATCGGCAGGTCAAATTAAGTAAGTGATATCAACGCTTTTAGTGCTCTAGACCAGTCGATTAAATATCAACGGCTTTTTAGGTGCATTTTAAGTGCAATAACCCCCACTAACACACGCATTTTACACCTGCTTTTCACCAATCAACACCATGTAAGTTATTGTTTAATAGTGCTTATTAGTGTATGCTGTAACCTTAAGTGAGACTCATAATCGGCAGGTCGACAGTTCGAGTCTGTCCAGGCCCACCATACATATCTAGGCTTACAGAGAATTTGTATTTATGCAGTTTTCATTTCAGTAGGCAAATAGTAGCTAGTAAGTCTGAAGCATACCTTTTATTATAATTATTGTATAACTTCTGAATTTCAATTTTGGGTGTCAAGTAAAAGAGAGTTACCAGGCTGAGCTAACCCATTTACTTTTCCAGCTACCCCATCCCGCTTAGATATTTCAGGTAAGGGGCGGTGTTGGATATAAACCTCTTGGTGATGATGTTAAAAATGTGGACTTAAGCTGATCCTTTAAAAAGTAAATATCACTTTTTTGAATTTACCTTTCCTATTCTCAAGAGAGTAAATAACTTTGTGTAATTGTCTATTATTAACCCGCAGAGATAAATTACAATCATACTGTGTTCCATTATAAATTTTTAATAATTTGACATTCTCCGTGCATTTGTTATTCTTCATTCTCGAATTGCGAATAAAGAATGGTGTGATGATTCTAAAACCACAAGATATTTTATTTTTACTGAAACTGATTTCTTATGGCAAAAAGGCATGGTCTTTTAATAAGATAGCAGTGGAATTAGGTATGAGTTCCTCTGAAGTACATGCTGCAGCCAAAAGAACACTTGCAGCTAGACTCAGTATAAAACATGAAGACAAAATCAGGCCGCAAATCAGGAATCTTGAAGAATTTTTGATGCATGGTATTCAGTATGTTTTTGTACCTGAACGTGGGCAGTTGAGCCGCGGCATGCCAACCTCCTATGCTTGTTCACCATTGAACGCATCTATTGTCGAAAGTAATGAGCCGCCTCCTGTTTGGCCTGATCCACAAGGAAACATACGAGGTGAATCGTTTTCACCATTATACAAAGCGGCTCCTGCTGCAGCTAAGAATGATGCAGGGCTTTATGAATTACTTGCTTTAGTGGATGCCATTCGAGGTGGTCGGATAAGAGAGCGGGAAATTGCAAAAAAAGAATTGAAAAAAAGACTCAAACTTTATGAGTAGGCAGCAAAATCCAAATTTGGAAATAATGTTATTAGCTGTTGAGCAACTTGGTGAACTTGCAAATGAAATGGTATTTTTAGGTGATTGTGCAACGGGTTTATTAATTACAGATCCTGCTGCACCTCCTATACGTGTTACTCGTGATGTTGATGCTATTGTACAAATTACTTCACAAATTGAATATTCCAGGTTATCAAAAAAACTTAGAGCTCAAGGTTTTAGGGAAGATATCAGTGAAGATGCGCCTATTTGTCGATGGGTAGCAGAAAATGTTATTTTGGATGTTATGCCCACCGAGCCAAAAATATTAGGGTTTGGTAATCGGTGGTATCAAGCTGCAATGGAACATTCTGAGAAAATAAAACTGCCTAATGATAAGGCAATTCAAATGGTTTCTGCTCCTTATTTTTTAATAACTAAACTTGATATTAGCCCTTATTTAACTCATAGATACCAATAAAAAGCCCAGTAGTCCAATCATCTACAGAGCTTTCATAATCAGTAAAATGAGGACTAAATAATCGGCAAATAATTTAATTATCATCTCAACCTATTCTCACAACCGCTAAGCACTCAAATATCCATCCGGATCCAAACTTGTAGCCAACATCACACTGTTGATATCAAGATGATCGAGCCACGTGCTGCTCTTTTGATTTTCAGTTTCCAGCCAAAAACCCTCAATGAAATCACACAAGGGAAAATACGCTTCAAGATCTTTCAGCTGTGATTGTAAGAAGGTATGATTTGTGAAATGCACAGCATGTTCACTAAGCAGCGTCTGCATCTTTTTCACTCCATGCAAACCAATACTCAAACCAAACTCACGAAATGCCAGCCGATACTGTGCCGGGTATTTCAAAGTATCTGTATGTAGAAGTGTATCTACTCCTTTTAGGGAGTGGGTCAACAATTTGGAGAGCATATCAGACAAATATCCCATGTTGTCGGAGATGATCAATTCTGTCAGAATGCATGCATCACTCAGCAGTCCCCCGATCCCCAGTGGGTCATCTGTATCCCAATTAATAGCTTGAGTCATCTGGGATAAGCCTGCTATTAGTGTATCTACATGAAGTTCATCAGGCATATTAGGATATTTGGAGGCTGTTTTTCTCAGTTCAAGATAAGTGATATACCCATCCAGAGGATCATGCTGTCCCATGGAAGAGACCAAAGGATAAGAGAGATCAATACTCATTTTCCAATACATCCGTCTCGCATTGGCGAGTGTCGCATAGGTGAATTTATTGTAAGCCGTTCGTGCAAGCTCTAGAGCCCAGTGGTTATATTTGGAATCACCTGTTGCTTTGGTGACAAGGTTTAACGCATGCATCCATTTGCTTAGATAGTGAAAATATTGTCCATCCTGTTCCCACTCCAGGCTCTCATCATAGAGTTCGTTTTCTTTTCGCTCATTGTTCGTTTTGCCTATCCTCAATCCCCAGATGGCAGGATGTGCTTCCCCCTCTGCTTCACTTAAACCACTGAGCCATCCGTTGCGGGCATCATCACTGCGATGTTTCCCCAGAACATGATGTACCTGATCGACAAGCTGCAAAGCCTTTTCTTTATAATTTTCCTTGCCTGTTTGATGAAAAAGTTCCAGAAAGTTGCATACAGCAAAGGCATCTGTCCACAAATAACGTATGGGAGTGCATTCTCCTCCTGCAACACAGGTCCGTTTGGAAAAATCAGTCATTATTGTTTCGATGACAGCTAACTTTTTCATGATATTCTCCTCATTCCCCTATAGCGTAATATTTATAACACAACTTTATCGCTACTAATTGGTACTCATTAGAGACAACTATTAAAAAAGTCATGTTTATATTGAATTGTACAGCAATAAAGTAATCTATCTGTACATTATTCATAAATGGATTTTATGACATGCCCAAAGCTCGATATCAACAAGTCAGTTTATCAAGCCCCCCTTATTATCATTGCGTATCCCGCTTTGTTCGCCGAGCCTTTCTATGTGGAGAAGACAAAGTTACAGGCCGATTTTGGGAAGGACGTTTTAAAAGTCAGGCGCTGCTTAATGAACAAGCCGTATTGACCTGCATGGCCTATGTTGACTTAAACCCTGTCAGAGCTGCCTTGTGTGACTCACTTGCAGGCTCTGAATTTGCCTCCTATCCTGAAATCTGAATCTATCTTTTATTTTTTAATAAAATTAAGGAATTTATTTTA
>WTAX01000280.1 GCA_013139395.1 Gammaproteobacteria bacterium
CACAAGATGCATTACAAGGTAATATAAAAAATGCAGCGGATGCTACAAGTAATTTAGGGACTTCGGTTCCTCACACACTAGGTACAGGCCCAGTTCCAACAAGTCCGGTAGATATTGCTGTAGGCGCTGGAATAAACGCGGCGGCATCACAATGATAAAATATATTTTATACACTTTTATTGTCATAGGGCTTCTTGGGCTATTGACATTTATTCCGGGATTTAATGATGAGCTTGAGTTTTATTATCTTAGGTTCCAAACTGGTGACAGTATTGAGGTTAATGAACAATGTTATTTGATACCTAAACCATGGATTGTTGATTCTAAGGATATACACTCAGGAGAAGTGACATATACTTTACGCAAGAATGAAAATAATGAGTATTACTTTTCTACAGTAATATATGGGAATGAAGATACTATTCCTCATCTAAAATCACTTAAACCTTTAAAAATACATAATGATGTTTACAGGATTTATAAATTATCAAATCTTTCTGAAGAAAATCCTGTACGTTATTGGTTATACCTTCCTAAATTAGAGCTGATTTTATTAGGTGAATCAATTGAACAGTTAGAATCTTTATCATTGAATCTCATGGTTACACAATGTAATAGTTGACCAATTATTTATGGAATACAATTATGATGTATGGGCTGATTACATTACAACTACTTTCGGTATTATGACCCAAGTCTGGGGAGATACATCACTTCTGACCCTGGGGAATCCCCGCAAAATAATGAGAAAAAACAATGAAATACTAATAAATTAAGGGAACTTTCATGGCGTTTGGTGATCAGATCTATTGCCAAACAAATTTAATCAGAGAAATGCCATGAAAGTTAAAACCATTTTGAACAATCTATTAAAAGATGTCACTCCTGAAATGCATAAAATTCGTAGAAAAAGTCTCAATGCATTGGTTCTCAGTTTAATTTCTGGGGCAGATCTATCAGTGACTAGCTTAGGGCGAAATATAAACAGCAAAACAACAGAAAAACATCAAATAAAACGCAGTACTCGATTATGTAGTAACCCACACTTACATCATGAGATAAAAGGTATTTATTCTAAATTAAGTCTCCGTCTGATAGGTGAGCAAAAGCATCCTGTTATTCTTGTCGACTGGTCAGATTTAGATCCACGTAAACAGCATTTTTTATTAAGAGCTGCTGTTGCAGTTGATGGTCGTTCATTGACCTTATTAGAAGAAATTCACCCTCTTTCGAGTAAAGAAAAGCCTGAGACTCATAAACAGTTTATGGAACATTTAAAATCGATACTTCCTGATAATTGCCGCCCTGTAATTGTCACTGATGCTGGATTTCGTGTTCCCTGGTTTAAACTGGTCCAATCGCTAGGTTGGGATTATGTTGGGCGAGTGAGAAACCGAACATTTTGCAAGAATACTCATGATGCTGATTGGCATCCGGTTAAAGATTTATACCAACAGGCAACGGCTACTGCAAAGAAAGTGGGTTGTTATGGAATGTGCAGACGAGATCCTATCTACAGTCAAATGGTTGTTTATAAAGCTAAAAAGAAAGGTAGAAAAGATATGACCGCGAATGGAAAATCTGCACGAAATTCCAAACGCTCCCGTTCTAATGCGGCACGAGAAAGAGAACCATGGTTATTGGCAACATCATTATCATCAACAGATAAAAGTCGTTTTGCTAAAAAAATAGTCAAAATTTATCGTACCAGAATGCAAATAGAAGAAAGTTTTAGAGACGTTAAAACAGGACTGAATTTCAACCGTGGTGACACTCGAAAAGCCAAGCGCCTGGGCGTATTATTGTTAGTGGCTCTACTCACTCAATTTGTTTTATTTCTATTGGGAATGGTTGTAAAAATACTGAATAAACACCGACAATACCAAGCGAATACAGTGACATCCAAAAATGTATTATCCTATCAGTTTTTAGGATTAAGGGCGTTCAAGGACAGACGATTAAAGTTGAGTAAAAATGATTGGGCAAGAGGGTATAATAAGATTCAGCAAATTATAGGTGAATCTTCTTATGCGTAAATTACTAAAATTCGTGGGGATCGCCCAGCTTCTGACCCCATTGGGCTTGAAGGTGGGCTAAATACCTATGCTTACGTCGGTAGTAATCCATTAATCTGGTTAGACCCTTTTGGTCTAGCTAAGGCAATGAATCCCAACCCCTTATGATAGTAAAGTTTTTCCTGCAACAAGAAATTGTAGCTTTGTAATCAATTGTGTAAATAAAATTGATGAAATTAAAAAGAAAATAAAAGAATCTACTTTTTTAAGAGATAATTTAAAAAAATCTCAAAAAGGAAGAAGTGACACGACCCGTGATCGAATTAATAAAAATAGAAATAAAATAACTGATTCACTTAAACCAGAGTGGTTGCTTGATCCTAAAGAGTATTTAGAAGAAATAATAAAAGATGGAGCATGCAGCACTATGAATGCATGTCAATGCCTAGGAATAGCTCCTGGAGGATGCCCCGGAAAACCAGGTTGGACCCCAGAAGATTTATTCAAAAAAGAAGAAGTTGAAGATGGTGATAATTGTGAGTAATTTTATTTTTTCAATGCTTAAAAAATACCAAATTAACACTTTTCTTTATTTTGTGTTGTTTTTTAATAATATAGCATACTCTGGGGGTGCACAAAGTCTTTCTGAAGCAGAACAGCTCTTTAACACTGGGGCAGCTTATAGATATATAGTGGAGGAACCAAACTATACACTAGCATGTGATTACTTTGAAAAATCTGCATCTAAAGGTTTTGGCCCTGCTTTTTTTAATTTAGCAGAATGCTATAGAGAAGGTGTTGGTAGAGAAATAAATAATGAACTAGCTTTGAAGAATTTTCAAACAGCTTACGAAAAAGGAGTAACAGAAGCTCGTTTATCATTTTTAGCATTAAAGCTCTATCATGTTGAAGACAAAGATGCATGCGCAACTATTTTAAAAGAAATTGAACAATTCGAATCAGAAGATGAAAAATATACTTATAGTACATCTTTCATCTTAGGAGAATCATACTTGTCTGGACGATGTGGTGTATCAAACCCATCAAAAGGTATTCGTTTTCTAGAAAAATCATCTGAACATAATAACCTTATGGCTCAAGCTCTTCTATATCTTGTAAATAAAGAAGGATTGTACGGTGTTAGTAAATCATTGAAAACAAGCAGTTTTTGGAAGTCTAATTTTGATAATAATCCAGAGCGAAATGATTGGACTCTGCCATTTGCCATTGCTGGCTTATATGAAAAAGGATGGGGTGTAAAAAAAAACTTCGAGATTTCAGAGAAATATAAGAAAGAAGCAGGTCAACAGGAAAGTACCAAAGACTCTAAGTGATATAGATTACATTACAACTACCATCGGTACTATGACCCTAGTCTAGGAAGATACATCACCAGTGACCCCATAGGACTTGGTGGGGGCTTAAATACTTATAGTTACGTTTATCAAAATCCACTAAGCTCGGTTGATC
>WTAX01000047.1 GCA_013139395.1 Gammaproteobacteria bacterium
ACTTTAGCAAGTTCAGAACGCATTTCATCGATGGTTACTTTGTAATCATCAGTATTGAAAATTGCAGAGCCTGCAACAAACATATCTGCACCCGCTTCAGCGATTTCTGCAATATTATTGATTTTAACACCGCCGTCAATTTCTAAACGAATGTCATAACCACTTTCATCAATCATTTTACGTGCTTCACGTAATTTATTCAGAGTTTCAGGAATAAAGCTTTGGCCACCAAAACCGGGGTTAACAGACATCAGTAGGATCACATCTACTTTATCCATAACATGCTTTAAAATAGACAATGGTGTTGCCGGATTAAAAACAAGACCTGATTTACAGCCTGATTCACGAATTAATGATAAGCTGCGATCAACATGCTCTGATGCTTCAGGGTGGAAAGTAATATAACTTGCACCGGCTTTAGCAAATTCAGGAATAATAACATCAACAGGTTTGACCATTAAATGAACATCAATTTCCTGTGTAATTCCGTGATTTCTTAATGCTTCACAAATCAATGGCCCAATGGTCAAAACGGGTACATAGTGGTTGTCCATTACGTCAAAGTGAATGACATCAGCACCGCTGGCCAGAACGTTAACACACTCTTCACCAAGACGAGCGAAATCAGCAGATAAAATAGATGGTGCAATTAAAGATTTTGCCATGACAAATCCCCATAAAATTATTAAACTGGTAGTTCAGGGCCGCGGAAACAAAGATTCATCCCATCTAACTTGCCCTTTTGCCCAGATTTTTCGTTGTATCAAAGGTTGCGTAGAATAACTATGCACCCTTTAATACGCCTAAAATCTGAACAAAATGTCTGCGCTATATGAGATGAATCTTTGTTTCCGAGGCCCTAAAAACTCTACATCGAAAAACATAAAGGCACATTTTAAACGATAATTATGAATATTTCAGCATTTAATCACCTCTTTACCGGTCAAAATAAACTTAATTGTTTATTCTCCTGCCTTATGCTCCTTATTTCTATTGAAGCATATGCAATGAATACAGCCAGTGAACAGCGCTGGGCAGAGCAATTACGAGATAATATTGTCATTGGCGAAGCCCTTGAGCTACCTCTTTCAGCACCTCAAACGGCACCAGATTCAAGCGGCACTAAAAACAGCAACACCTTTTTCAGCATCTATACACCCCATACCACTGCAAAATCCAGGGGTGCTGTTGTGCTGATGCATGGTACTGGAGCACATCCTGACTGGAATGATATTATTCACCCGCTACGGGTTGAATTGCCTGATAAAGGCTGGGCAACACTTTCAATTCAATTACCATTAGTTTTTCCTGACAAAAAGGATGTACAAAGCCGCACCCAGGTGATTGAATCCTCCGTGCCCAGGATCGATGCAGCCATTAATTTCCTCAGAGCGAAAGGTTATGACTACATTAGCATCGTTGCTCATAGTTTCGGTACTCTAATGAGCTTAAATTATCTGCAGCACAAGGTTGATAACGTGGCGCCAAAAGGCACACTGGTAATTAACTCTGCAGTAATAATCGGAACTCCATCTTCAGGTACATCTGCACCACTTAATAGTCCAGTCATGATTGAAAAAATAAAAATACCCTTGCTTGATCTCTATGGCAGCAAAGATCTGGATTCTGTCATGCGCTCGGCTAAAGCACGTAAAACAGCTGCCAGAAAAATACCCAACAAACAATTTCGACAAGTACAAACCATCGGTGCTGATCATTTTTATCGGGGATTGGATGAAGAATTAGTGGTTTATATTACTAATTGGCTAAATAAAACTCACAGCTCACCTATTAATCAATAATACACAACAATAAATGCCACTATTGAGCATGAATGGTATATTATTGACTCGATAGCAATCTACTTCTTAGTAAGGACCTTGGAAATAATAGTAGGGTGGGCAATGCCCACAAAACTAAAGTTTGAAGATAAATTTATTTGACCAGCACCCTTTTTTATTTAATTCAGGATTTTTTATGACCTACTCTTTGGCTTTCACACTGCATTTAATCGCCGCTGTTATCTGGGTTGGAGGTATGTTTTTTGCCCATATGGTATTAAGGCCTTCTGCTGTTGAAAAATTAGAGCCTCCCTTGCGTTTAGCACTTTGGGTCGCTGTTTTTGGACGTTTTTTCTTTTGGGTATGGATTGCAGTAGCTACCATTCTTACCTCCGGATATTGGATGATCTTTGATGTGTTTGGCGGCCTGTTTGGATTAAAAGCACTTTATATTGAAATAATGCATATTACTGGACTCATTATGAGCGCTATTTATGCCTATATTTTCTTTATCCCCTATCAACAATTAAAGGCAGCAGTTGCCAATAAAGAATATCCCACTGGCGGTGCTCTTATGAACAAAATACGTCTATTAGTCACCACAAACTTAATATTAGGCATGATAACCATCATTGTTGCCAGTGGCGGAAAATATATTAACTTATAATATCCCACTTATAAAATGAAACTAAGTACCAAATTAAGTATCATTATTATTCTTTTTTCCACTTTGTTTATTATTACATACAGCTACCATAGTTATGTTGATATAGAAAAGGGAGTGCACAGAAGTGCTCAAATAGAAAGTGAATCTATTTTTGGTATCATGATGTCCATACGTAAAGTGTATCAAAAGCAGTTTTTGTCCAGCGGTATCCCTTTAACAGAAAAAACTGTGGGTTTTCTACCCGCCCACTCAATGCCGCTGATCAGCTCCGAGTTTAAAAAGAATTGGGATACACGCGGTATTTCTTTTAATAATGTCAGTGATGACCCACGTAATGAGCAAAATCGTGTTGATGCAAATGAACAGCTCGCTATGGATTATTTTAGAAAACATGATGAGCAAACCCTGTATACAAAGAGAATTACCAATTCTCAAAACAAACCTTATTTATTATACACTCGCCCAATCTGGGTAAAAAAATTCTGTCTCAACTGCCACGGCAAACGTGAAGATGCTCCGGCAACCATTCAGGCTAACTATAGCGCTGCATTTGATATGAAAATTGGTGACCTTCGGGGTATTGTCAGTATCAAAATCCCTCTGGAAAATCTTAATAGAGAAGCACGCGAACAGATTATCAATAAACTATTATTCATAATTCCTTCGACATTTTTGATCATTATTTTGATGTTATTTTTTATTCGTAAAGAGTTTAATCAACCCTTATTAAAATTTTCCAGAACAATGAAAGCCATTCAGGAAGATAAACAAGAACATTATATTGAACCCTTTGATGGTGAATTTAAAATTGTCTCTGATAATTTTAATCAGTTGATGGATAAGCTGAAGCGCAATCAACAAGAAGTGTTAGCATCAAAAAATAAAGCAGAACAAGCTAATAAAGCTAAGTCCGAGTTTTTAGCCAATATGTCACATGAATTGCGAACCCCTATGCATGGAATACTCAGCTATGCCAGTATTGGTAAAAAAAGAATACACAGTGCCACACCAGAAAAATTAGAAAGCTACTTCAATAATATTCAAATCAGTGGTGATCGCTTAATCAAATTATTAAATGCACTGCTGGATATAGCCAAACTCGAAGCAGGTAAAATGGAACTGGATATTCAGCAATATAATATCTCTGACTTATTAACTAAGTGTCAAAATGAACTAAAAGCGAAATTTGACGAAGAGCAACTGAGTTTACAGATCAATGCTGAACCAATTCTGCTTGCCTACTTTGATTATGATCGTATTTATCAGGTGGTGATTAATATTTTATCTAACGCCATTAAATACTCACCCTCTAATTCAACTATTACAATCAATGCCGAGATCACACAGCAAGAAAATGAAAACCAGTTAATTATCAGCATATATGATCAAGGTATTGGCATCTCAGAAAAAGAAGCCGACACGCTATTTGAAAAATTTGTCCGGAATACTGATAGTGATAATGGCACAGGCATGGGTAGCACGGGTCTGGGACTGGCAATATGTAAAGAAATTATTAGCCTTCATAAGGGAAAGATATGGTTTGAAGCCAATATAGATAAAGGAGCTGTTTTCAATATCAGCATACCTGAAAAAAACACGCCATTAATAAATCACAATAAATGACCCTCTTATATAAAGAAGGTTACTGTTCAGTGTTTAGGGCCTTGGAAATAATAAATAGACACCGAATAGTTACAAAAGTTATTATTTACGAGTGTCTTTAACCATTTCATAAGCGGCTTTAATTTGCTGTGTTTTTTCAGTCGCCATCTGAATCATTTCTTCCGGCAAGCCTTTTGATACCAGCTTATCAGGATGATGTTGATTCATTAAGCGCCGATAAGCTTTTTTAACTTCTGCATCACTGGCGGAGCGCTTAACGCCTAACATTTTATATGCTTCTTTAAGTAATTCAGCCTGACTCTTATGCGGTTCTGCATATCCATAGTTATAGCGATTACCACCAAGACCTAAGTTAGAACGAACCAGAGCTGTTAATTGTTCAATATGTCGAGTACTAAAGCCCAGTCGTTGTGCAATTTTATTAATAATAAGCTGTTCATCTGAATCAATTTTCCCATCAGCAAGCGCAGCATGAAGTTGGATTTCCAGGAACATCTGCAATAAGGTCGTGCGTCGATGAGCCACTTGTTTAAATTGAGCTAATACACCATCCAGATCAAAGTCGGCTTGTTTCCCTTTATTAAATAACTCAATTGCCGCACGTTTCTGCTCAGCATCCAGTTTCATGTGATCCATGATCTGCCGTGCCATAGCAATTTCATCTTTAGTCACATGCCCGTCCGCTTTGGCAATATGCCCCATAATGGAAAAAGTAGCGGAGAAGAAAGCAGCCTGAGTTAATTCATTGTCACTGCCCTGCAGTGGTTTATCCACTAACTTGTGACCAATAACGCCGCCAATCAATAGACCAAGCGGGCCGCCCATAGTAAAACCAACTGCGCCGCCTATAAATTTTCCCCACCAGCTCATACTAGAATCCTCATCAATATCTCAATCTGCTTTACTCACTAAAATCTTTTTTCCATGACTACAGGTTTGTAATAATAGCAAAATAAGCTCCATTAGATAACTCTTTTATCTATAAAACCCTAAGCCACATGAATAATAATAGTCCTTTGTCCTCTTAGCCTGCGATGCTCCCATAAATAAAGTCCCTGCCATGTTCCCAAAGCCATTTGATTTTGGATTATGGGAATAGCAATAGAGGTTGCCGTTATTGCTGACTTAATATGTGCAGGCATATCATCTGCACCTTCAAGCGTATGGGTATAGAGTGGATCGTGTTCAGGTACTAAGCGATTAAGCCAATTTTCTAAATCATGTTTCGCTGATGGGTCAGCATTTTCCTGAATAATTAAACTTGCGGAAGTATGTTGTACAAAGATAGTACATAAACCTTCATCGACATCTGAGAGACGAACAGCCTGATTGATCCGTTGTGTTATGTTATGTAAACCTTGTGCTGAGACTTCTATTTTTATTGTTTCAATCACTATTTTGGCCTTTTTTTATTAAATTCATTAAATAAAAGCAATTATTTGAAATATTCTGCCGTTTTTCTGCAAAAAACACTATACATATTTAGTATCTATCATTATGCTTACAATATAGACTAAGATGTCATCTGTTTTATTTGAGTCTAGCGTAGAAGAGCTTAGCCCAATTTCAATTCATTTCATATTTACCGGAGTCCTCATGGCTATAAAAAAGAAAGCTGCAAGCAAAAAGAAAGTGGTCACTAAAAAGAAAGTAGTGACTAAAAAAGCTGCGATTAAAAAAAGCACAACAAAAAAAGCCGTTGTAAAAAAGGCTGTTGCTAAGAAAAAGGCGCCAATAAAAAAAGCACCTGTAAAAAAAGCAGTGAAAGCCGTTGCAGCCAAAAAAGCGAAAACAACTGCTATCCAAAATAAAATGACCAAATCTCAAATCTTAACTGAGATTTCAGAAAACACTGAAGTCAGTAAAAAAGACGTTGCCAACGTACTTGCAGAATTAGATTTGTTAATTGAGCGTCACATTAAAAAACGCGCTTGTGGTGAGTTTTTACTCCCTGGTTTATTAAAAATTGTTACTGTTAAAAAACCTGCCGTTAAAGCTCGCAAAGGTATTAATCCATTTACGGGTGAAGAAATGATGTTTAAAGCGAAAAAGGCAACCACTGTCGTTAAAGTCAGAGCACTTAAAAAATTAAAAGAAATGGCACTTTAATTTATTAACAACTGCTTATTAACCATGCAATGCATTGATTTTAAATGCTTTGCATGGGATTTTATAAAATCATCCCCTATCTCTAATCAAAAATTTTCATTTTTCTATTGAATTTCTGAGAGTTTTTGTCTACATTTATTTCCATAGTTACCATTTAATAATGTATTTCACGACATGTTCTGATTAATAATAGTGTATACCTGTCATAAAAAAAACAGTCAGCTCATGTAATATGACCTTAAAGGAGATGTAGAATGCCTTGTAATTATCAAGAGCTGGAAATAAAAACCCTTCAAGTTGCAGCGACCTTATGTAATCCTAACGATCATCCACAGGAAAAAGTCAGCCTGGAAGATCCAGCAGTTAATATCATGACTGATCTGACAAGCATTACGGCAGTGACCATTTCACCCTCTCGTAATTTAAATGAAGCAACTGATCGCATGCTTAAAATGAAAGTAAAATTGTTATTCGTTACCGATTCTAAAGAACGAATTATCGGTTTAATTACTTATAGTGATATATCAGGTGAAAGACCGATACAGTTTCAACAATCTAACGGTATACCTCGTTCTGAAGTCTGTGTTCTGGATATCATGACCGGCATTGAAAGTATTGAAGTGCTCGATTGGGCTGTTGTTAAAAAATCTCGTGTCGGTGATATTACCATGACAATGAAGAAGCTGAATCGTCAGCATGCTCTTGTTTTAGAGCAGCCGACAGAAGATACTTATCAAATTCGCGGTATTTTTTCTATCAGCCTGTTAAGTAAGCTATTAGGTTTACAAATTGATACCACTGAAGTTGCTAAAACCTTTGCTGAATTTGAACGTGTTTTAGGCTGCAGCAGCTAAAGGGACTTTATAGAAGATTTTTTTCTAAACTATTGATAATATCCAGATATTGTTTTTCCTTTTTACTCCAGGAATTCATTATAAAAGCCAATAAGATAATCATCACAAACAATGCGGATATGGCGGTAGCACCTGTTACTGCCAAAACAGCAATATCCGTCACTTGCGATAAATCCATGCCGCTATCACTTTTTTCTTTCAATAAAGCCAGTACCGCCTGAGGGCTGACCATTTGTGGTTTTAACCAATACATAAGCCCCCATGCAACAGCAGTAGAAAAACCAATACTCCAGGCAATGTAACCCGAAATTTTTTGAAACAACGATCGTTTAAAGATAAATTGTTTTTGTGTCTCTGTAAGCATAAAATACCTTTCTTAATATAACCATCTTAAAATAACGTTGGTAAAACACTTCTTTTTTGAAGTTCCAGCCCCATATTATAGCCTAAGCAACTTTAAACCTATTATAAACCTATGTCACACAAAGATTATTATAAAACTCTTGGCGTCAATCGCAGCGCAAGCGATGCCGATATCAAAAAACAGTATAGAAGGCTGGCTCGCAAATACCACCCTGATGTCAGCAAACTCAGCAATGCCGAAGCTCATTTTAAAGAGGTAAATGAAGCGTATGATGTCTTAAAAGATAAGGAAAAACGCTCTAATTATGATCAGTTCGGCTCCGCTGACGGCAATCCCTTTAGTGGTGGAGGTTTTACACCACCGCCAGGAGCTGCTCAGGGTAATAATTTTGGTGGTTTTGAACAAGGTAGTTTTAACGATATATTTGACAGCATGTTCAGCCATTCTCAGGGTGGGCAATTTCATGGTCAGGAAGATACCTTCACTCGTCAGAGAAGATCACGCCCGCAAAAAGGTCAGGATCAAACGGTCAGTATTTCAGTCGATCTGGAAGATTCCTATCAGGGTGCCGAACGTTCTTTACATGTTCATATTCCCGGTACCAGCGGTACTAAAAAACTCAAAGTAAAAATTCCTAAGGGTATTAAAGAAGGTCAGAAAATCCGTTTAAGCGGCCAAGGTGGTTCCGGTCCGACTAATGGTGATTTATTTCTGGAAGTGAAATTTAACCATCATAAACATTTCACTGTTGATGCTAAGGATATTAATCTGACTCTGCCTATTACTCCCTGGGAAGCCGCATTAGGCACCAAATTGTCCATTCCGACCCTGGGCGGCACTGTAGAAATGAAACTGGCAGCCAATACTAAAGGCGGCAAAAAACTACGCCTGAAAGGTCGTGGACTACCAGGCAAGGATATGGGCAATCAATACGTTGTGTTACAGATCATGACACCTGAAGCAGATACTGATGAACTAAAAGCACTCTACGAGCAAATGGCAGAGCTGAGTCAGTTTAATCCTCGAGAGAATTTTTAAAGTCTGTTGTCACTACCTATAAATACAGCTGAACTTATTTATTATATAAAGGTCTTAAAAACGATAACTCTTAAATTCCTGTAACTATTCAGTATATTATTTATAAAGAGCCTGTGGTTGCTTGTTTTTCTGACTTTGATTGTTTGAGCGTAGCGAGTTCTCAAAGTCAGAAAAATAAGTGACCATGGGCTCAACAGTGATCATTAAGAAATATACGCTGAATAGTTACAAATTCCTTAACTATTAATTCAGATTTGAAAATTATGATAGCTATGATTAAAAAACAACTCTTTTTTTCTATTTTCTCAATCCTTTGTATTTCTCTAATATCATTAAGCACGCTTCATGCTTTACCCACACATGACAGCCAGAACATGGCGTTGCCCAGTCTGGCCCCCATGCTGGAAAAAGTCACCCCCGCCATTGTCAATATCTCAACCAAGGGGCATTATCAGGGTAAAAGTCAGTTACCGGAGTTTCTTAATGATCCGTTGTTTAGACGTTTTTTTAAATTTGATATTCCTCAACATCAGCAACCGCAATCCCATGCTTTAGGATCGGGGGTCATTGTTAATGCCAAAAAAGGCTATATTCTAACCAACAACCATGTCATTGATGATGCCAGTGAAATACTCGTCACTTTAAAAGACGGGCGTTCACTGGTTGCTGAGCTGATTGGTACTGATCCGCAGATTGATATTGCAGTCCTCAAAGTCAAGGCTGATAATCTCTTTGAAGTCAAACTTTCTGATTCTGATAAATTACGGGTTGGTGATTTTACTCTGGCTATTGGCCATCCCTTTGGCCTGGGTCAAACTGTCACCTCCGGTATTATCAGCGGCTTAGGTCGCAGCGGACTCGGCATTGAGAGTTATGAAGATTTTATTCAAACCGATGCGTCTATTAACCCGGGAAATTCCGGTGGTGCTCTGGTTAACCTGCATGGCGAATTAATCGGTATCAATACCGCCATTTTTTCTCAAAGCGGCGGCAATATTGGTATCGGCTTTGCTATTCCTGTCAATATGGCCAAATCCGTTATGAACCAGCTCATAACACATGGTTCTATTCAGCGTGGTCTGCTTGGTGTTCAGGTTCAGGATTTAACACCAGAATTAGCTTCAGCTTTTGGTGTTAAAGCGACTCAGGGCGCCATCGTAGCACAGGTTATAACTGATTCCGCAGCCAGTAAAGCAGGTATTAAAGCAGGTGATATTATTATTGCGGCCAATGCTCGTACCATCAGAAGCTCTTCAGATTTACGTAATTACATTGGTTTAAAACGCCCTGGCGACACCGCCCAATTAAAAATATTACGTGGTAAAAAAACAATAACGATTAATGCCGTCATTGGTGGTGATAAAGCCTTATCATCTACAGCCTCTACAGCCACTCAAACACAAGGTTTTAACGGACAACACTTACACCCTGCTTTAGAAGGCGCTCACTTTGCCCAACATGCCAATGATCAAGGGGTACTGGTATTAGAAGTCACTAAAGCATCCCCTGCCTGGCAATCAGGCTTACGGGAAAATGATCTCATTATCGCTATTAACCGACAAAGCGTTCACTCAATTAATGATTTAAAAAAATTAGCGAAGAATAAGACCAATAAAAGCATAGCACTTAATATTCGCCGGGGAGATTCTGCTCTATTTCTTGTTTTAAGATAAAGTGGTGAAATAACTCTGAGCACTTTATCTCAGAGTTCCGGCAGTAGAAAGTCAATAAAGATACCCGCAAATATAACCATTCCAAGCCAGTGATTATTTAAAAAAGCCTGAAAACATTTTTTGTTCTCCCGGTGACGAATTAAATATTGCTGATAGATGGACAACACCATAGAAAAAACAATACCCAGATAGAAAAACAAACCACCTTGTACCAGCCATGCAACGTAAAACATACCTGCAGTAAAGGTGAGTTGTAACAGAGCAATAATTAATCGATCATTTTCAGCAAAAATAATAGCGGTTGATTTAACCCCTATTTTTAAATCTTCTTCTCTGTCTGCCATGGCATACATCGTATCGTAACTCACAATCCATAAAATGGTCACCGCATACAATATCCAGGCAACTTCGGGGATTGTACCAAGTTGTGCGGCAAAGCCCATCGGTATAGCCCAGCTAAATGCCATACCTAATACTATTTGAGGGTAATGGGTATAACGTTTCATAAAGGGATAAATTGCGGCTAATAAAAGTGCAATAAAACTTAACAGGATGGTATAGAGATTTAAAAATAAAACCAGTATAAAAGCAATGAAGATACACACAAAGAACAAGCCAAGTGCTTCACGAGGAGAAACCTGACCAGAAGTGATTGGACGGTTTTTAGTACGTTCAATGTGTTTATCAATATTTCGATCGGCATAGTCATTTATCACACAACCAGCAGAACGCATAACAAAAACACCCAAAGCAAAAATAAGCATAATTAAAACAGGTGGAATTCCCTGCGCGGCAATCCATAAAGCCCAAAAAGTAGGCCATAAGAGCAGCCAGGTACCAATGGGCCGGTCCATTCTCATGAGTAAATAATATTGATATAAACGTTCTTTAGTCAAAAACATAAGTTTATTATTTAGAAGTCATTAATTAGTATCCATCCGGAAATAGCTGTTTCTTTTCTTCCCCCTTTTTCAAAGGGGGACAGAGGGGGTTAAGTTGTTGATTTGCAACCCCCTCAATCCCCCTTCTAAAGAAGGGGGAGGTTAAAAGCAGGATAAACGGATGCACAGTAATTAGGGGCATTTATTAACGATTATTTATTAACAATCATTGCTATCTAAAGCAGATCCGGCAGAAACACTTCAGCAACCAATAAAGGCTTATGCCGAAGGCGAAAAATCGAGCGCCTTGCCCAAACCTGATCAATTTCTTTGTTTAGACTATGCGCTGCAATATCATGTAATTGATGCCCGTTTTTTAATGCCGCCACTTCCATCGCATCTCGTTGTAACGCCGGTTGTGCAAAAAGAAATTCACCCAAAGGTCGATTTCCTAAATGACTTAATTGACGTTGCGGCCCTGTGAGGGTTTTTATCGGGATCACTGTGCGGGCAAAAATCACCGGAGTGTCGCCGCAATAGAGCAATACTTCACGAATTAACGCATAACGACGATGACTTAATTTTAAGCGCTGTACTTCATCATTCGATGGAATCCCCATACCTTGTCGCAAGAGTTTGACAGAAAATTTTCCAATCTGCCTGGCCTGACAATGATTTTTGATCCGTAAAGTCAGCGAGGCGCTATCCAGAAGCCATTCACGAGTGCTGTCCGGTATATGTAAAATAGAGGCATAATCGACCGCAACCCAATGCGGAATTCGCTTAAACTGTCGCAAAAAGGCTGGCATACAATTAATACAATACGCTGAATAGTTATAATAAAAAAAGATGCAGTGATAGTAACACAAAGCCCTATTACTGGAAACTAATAGACTTAATCTCTAACAACGAGTGATCAAATTTTCCTGAATGACTCTTACCGCTAATTCGTGTAAATGGCGGCAGCATCACCTCCATTTTTATTTCTTTTGTTTTTAGCTCAATGGCCACCAGCAAGCTGCTTTTATTGGCTGTTGGACGTATTTTAATACGTTTAATGGAATTATATGGAATCTGATTATCTTCATTGATCATAAAATGCTGAGCACGACTTTTTTGGCCACCCTTAGAACTGACCAGAGTCTTATTTTTCAACATCACTTTTTTATCATTAACAAAGCTGACCTGGACACCAGAAGTTTTAGCCTGAGTCTTAGAAGGTGTTTTATTTTCAACAACTTTAACTTCAGGCTTAACAACTATTTTGCTTGTTGAAGCGCTCTTCGCAACGACTTGATCCGATAAATCTAAATCAATAACAGGCACATCGGTTTTAGTTTTGGCTGATTTCTTTTTCGAAGCTGCCTGCTTTTTAGCTGGCGCCTTAGCCATTAATGTCTTTTTCCCCGCTTTATTTCCACGAGCTTTAAGTAGTTTTTTTGAATTAAAAAATTCAATGCGTTTGATGTCCTGTAGTGATTTACTAAAGCGACCGATTTTAGCTTCACCGCTAATAATAGGATAAGGTTTCTTCAGTATCTTTATTTCTTCATAACCATCATTCATCACAAAGCGGACTTTAAGGCCATCCTTGCCATATTGAGATTTCAGACTAATATAATCAACCTTTAATAAATCGACAATAACGCCATCGGGTAAAATTAATTCTGGTGCTTCTGTGGTTTCTCCTTCATAAGAACTACGTAAGGAGGCAGTTTCTAATTCTAATTGGGTGGTGGTTAATAATGACAATAATACATAGGCTTCATTATTTTTCCTGGCTTTTTTAGCTGTCTTTT
>WTAX01000308.1 GCA_013139395.1 Gammaproteobacteria bacterium
TAAGAAAAATGATAACCATTCAGTCTGATATGAACGAAAGTCCTATACTATCAATGGTTATAGCCTGGTATTGGCTGAATAGTTGCGACTTATTATATTATAGATAAGTCCTCATAGCATCTGAAATGAATGACAAGAACTCATTAATGATATTTTATCAATAGAAAGGCATTCTTTTCCTGAGCTCCAGCAATAGAAATTCGAAAATCATCTTCATCAAACCGGTCTCTTCCCAGTCCCTGATAAGCACTCTTGGTTTTTCTTAAGCGTTCCACAATATCATGTTCATTCAAAGTATCTCAAGGGCAATAAATCTAGTTCTATTATACTTATCAAGTAATCTTTCTAAAAAACCTGAAGAGTGGTTATATCAGCCATAATAATTTATATACAACGCATAATCAGCCTGAATAATTAGTGTAAAGTTCTTAAATGAAAATGCAAGACTTCATCTAGCAAGGGAAGTTTTTTGATCTGATAGTCTTTTTTCATTATTTTATTTTGACTGCTATCATCCATTTTTGCCAAGCCTAGAAAAATGGCAAACCGCTCAAAAGTACGTAGAGCAAAACAATTTTTATATTGGTTTTCTGATGTCTCCCACGGAACTTCCTCAATTTCCTCCAATACGGTGGGGAAAGCCTTTAGACTATATTCACAATAAACTTGATGATTTTTCCAGTCAGATCCATAACGACTCAATAGATACAGTGAGAAGGCAAAGGATTTTTGTATTATCGGCATTTCTTCATAGCCATCCCAGTAGCCCCAATTAAATTTACTGGTAAATATAGTAAAGATAAGTAAATACAATTCACCTTGCTTCTCATCAGACAGCAATTGTTCACATTTTTTAGTCCGAACATATTTCCCTTTATATTTGCGAATAAGCCCCGCCATCTTTGCCACTAAACTGGCGACATGCAAGTCAAAAAAATCCATTTCCGAGTTAATCTTACGATAGCCTGTTACTTCATCATAGTTCTTTTCACCCCAATAATTTAAGGCAATATCACGACATAGATTCCTTGGTAAATTTCCTTTAGCCGTCGCTTTAACCCCTTTTTCTCCAATTCCAGCAACAAGCATTCTGACTAATTTTAGTAATGGCACATAATCAATATCAGTCTTTGGCTCAGAAAAAGTCACCACGTCTGGTGATTCATAAGTAAAATAGAACAACTGTCTCATTTGATCAGGAGAAATATCATGAAATGCTTCAATTGGACGGTTATTTCGTGCCTGACTGACCGCACTAGCCATTCGTTGTGCTTCTTCTAAACTGTTAAATTCCTGATCATTTAAAGCTTCTCTAAAATCAGAAGAAAAATCATTGGAAGACTTTCTCTCATCTACATCCTTGTTTAAACAACACTTTTTATATTTCTTGCCACTGCCACACGGGCAGGGTGCATTTCGACTAATTTTGACCATCAAAAAAATCCTATCTGAGCAAACAAAATGAACAAAATCATGAATGATCAAACTATTAGTTTATAAATATCACTAAAATACAACCAAGAGTGTATTAATTGCAATTTACTTAAACTTGCGTATTCCGGCGAACGTGAACACCTGTTCCGGTTCAATCTGAACACCCGAATTTCTACGTATCACTCACCAGATATTTTAGCCTAAGTGTTCAGATTGGTATAGTTTCATTTTCACAACACATAAACCAGCTTAAATCAGACAAGTGTTCACATCATTGAGCAATGACTTGACGTTCTTGTACTCAGACTCAACAAACAAAGTTATAACTATGTTAAAACATTATAGAGTTGTGTTATAATGCTTGTAATAGTTAAACGAGGTGCTTGATGAAAACCAATATACGAAAAATAGGCAATAGCGCAGGAATGATTTTACCTGCAGTGATCTTAAAAAAACTTCATTTATCAGAAGGTGATGAAATTGAAATCTCTGAAAATGGCAATCAAATTTTGCTCACTCCAAAACAAAATAAACCTAAATACACCCTTAAAGAACTGCTTGCTCAATGTGATTTAAAAGCCCCTATGCCTGAAGCCGTTAAAGAATGGGATGAAGTACAGCCTGCAGGCCTGGAATCATTGTGAGACGTAGAAAATATGAACGAGGTGATATAGTTAAAGTTTGTTTAACTCCTGTTGCTGGTCGAGAATTACAAGGCGATTTTAGACCTTGTTTGGTGTTGTCGACTTCTGAATTTAATCAACTAGGTACTGTTCTTATCGCTCCAATTACTCAAGGTGGTAACCTTTCAAGAATCAAAGGGTTTACTGTTTCATTGTCTGGTTGTGGCTCTGACACTCAAGGCGTAGTTCTAATTAATAGTGTTAGAACACTAAACTTGGAAGCAAGAAAAGCAAAAAAAATAGAAACAGTTCCAGACTATATTATAGATGATGTTTTAGCACACTTAATGGCCATTTTGGAATAATTGGAAAAGACGAAGAAACAGCATAATTGAGTAATTTATCCCATATCCCTTGTTCTACTGTGTGAATAGCTACCCCTTGTTTTGCCTGCTCTAAAATGTAGTATGCCAACTTTTTTGTTTCATTCATTAACAATTTTTTATTGCGATAATGGCTTAAGTCAGTTATCTTTCTCATTAAAGGTTCCTTTGTGTTATTTCTTTTCTGCAAAAAAACTATAACTAATGGAGCCTTTTTTTCATATTAGGGTTTGATCTATTCTTTTATATCAGGCATTTTCAGGCCTCACGCTGTCGGTCACACCCATAAGAGTAAGACTAATTCAGTGACGTAATCACTATAGTTAATCCCATCATCTCGAAGTACATCACAGAGATTCCAGAGCTTTTGTACGATATTGTTGTTAGTCATATTTTGAAAATCTAAAGTTTTTCAAGAAGGCTATTCCTGATTTAAAATTTGTATATAGGCAGTATAAGCATAAACACGATTACGCTTTTGACCTGTCATTTCTTTTACTATGCCAAGTTGTTTTTCTAATGCATCAAGCACTTTGCCAAGAGTTGCGGCAGTTAACCCGGTGAGTTCAATGAGTTTATTAATGCTGACAATGGGATGTTCAAAAAGTGCATCAATAACTTGATTCGCTGAACCTGCCTGACGGCCTAAATCAGTTAAACTGGCTTTATCTTTTTGTCTGAGTTCATTCAATTGTTTGGCAGTGTTAACTGCCTGATTAGCAGTTTCTGCTACTGCATCCACAAAAAACAATAGCCAGGCTTCCCAGTCACCTGTGAGACGAACCTGATTTAAACGTTCATAATAAGTTTGTCGGTGTTTTTTGAAAAATACAGACAGGTAAAGCAAGGGTTCATTAAGTACTTTTGCTTCAACCAAAATTAAGGGGATTAACATGCGCCCTATTCGACCATTGCCATCCATAAAGGGGTGAATGGTTTCAAACTGTACATGAGTCAGTGCTGCTTTGATCAGTGGATCAGTTATGTCAGGGACATCATTGATAAAACGCTCCAGTTCTGACCAGCAATCAGCGAGTTCATTGGCAGGAGCTGGTACAAAGGTGGCTTCATCTGGTCTGTGACCACCAATCCAGACCTGGCTTTTTCGAAATTCACCAGGACAGCGATTGGTGCCGCGCCCTGAAGTCATTAATGCCTGATGTAATTCAGTAACCAGTCGAAATGTAAGTGGTTGATCTTCACGTATGCGTTGGATACCCAGATTAAGTGCACTGACATAACAGGAAACTTCCTGTACATCATCCATAGGAACGCCAGGCACACCTTCCATTTCATAGAGCATCAAGTCACTTAAAGAAGATTGTGTGCCTTCAATTTGCGATGACATAACGGCTTCTTTTCGGACGTAACTATAAAGGAATAGTTGTGCATCAGGTAATAATGTACTGATAGCATCCAGTCGCCCTAGGGCAAGCATAGCCTGATTAATTCGACTTTGAAGTTTACCGTCTATTTCTAAAGGTGGATTGGGAGGCAATGGTGCAGGCACATAGGCTTTGCAAGCAATTCCGCCTGCAATGGCGGGAGAATAATGACCTGTCAGGCCTCGATTCATTTCTTTATCCTGTTTTGACACGGAATGGTTGAGACATATAAATAAAATAAGACTGTGAGTTATTTTATTTTAGCAGCAAAATTAAAATAAGGAAGTAATTTATTTTAGTTTAGTTGTGTTTTTTAAAATCAAAAGCTCCCCTCAATCCCC
>WTAX01000107.1 GCA_013139395.1 Gammaproteobacteria bacterium
CTGGGTAACTAATGAGAAGGCACAGGATGTTGATCGAAATGCTCCTGCATTTTCTATCCATAAGTTAAAAGATTAGCCGAAAAAAAACACTAAATTTATGTAGCTACTCAGCGTGAATTTCTAAATAACGTTTGTTAAGCTAATGGTCACTTGTTTTTTGTAAATAACACGCTGACTAGTTGTAATTACAAATTTCTTTACTTAAGTTGACTAACTACGTAATTACCGTCGTTCGCACCTGTAGTACTCGCACTATCAATCTTTCTTAGCAGAGACTAAAATTGTCTACTATAATAATCCTGGAATAATAAATTATATTTGAGAAAAGGTCAGTATTGTATGTCATCAAAAAAAATGCCTGTGCAGAAAATAGTGCTTATACTATTGATTATTACCGCTATTATTACTTTTTTTACATTTGATTTTGACCACTATTTGAGTTTTTCATATTTAAAAGAAAACCAGCTTCAATTTAATGACTATTTTCAGGCTCATCCTTTTCTTGTCTCTGCCAGTTTTTTTATTATCTACATTATATCTGTGGCATTTTCGGTACCTGGAGCTACTTTATTAACATTGATTGGTGGTGCTGTATTTGGTTTTATCTGGGGACTGATATTAATTTCATTTGCCAGCAGTATCGGTGCGACACTGGCTTTTCTGGTGTCCAGATTTCTACTGCGTGACAGTATACAAAATCGTTTTGGCAGTCATCTTGAACGGATCAATAAGGGAATTGAAAAAGAAGGGGCATTTTATCTTTTTACTTTGCGCCTGGTGCCCATATTTCCATTCTTTCTGATCAATCTGGTGATGGGCTTAACACCCTTAAAAGCAGGTACTTTTTATTGGGTCAGTCAATTGGGTATGCTGGCAGGTACTGCAGTTTATGTGAATGCAGGAACTCAGCTGTCACAATTAGAATCAGCGTCTGGTATCTTATCTCTGCCAATAATTATTTCCTTTACGTTATTAGGTATTTTTCCTTTTATAGCCAAAAAAATGATCAGTATCATGCGGGCTAATCAAGTCTATAAAGGTATTAAGAAACCAAAAACCTTTGAGCGTAATATCGTCGTGATTGGTGGTGGTGCAGCGGGACTGGTGACTTCTTATATTGCCGCAGCTGTCAAAGCTAAAGTGACCTTAATCGAAAAACATAAAATGGGTGGAGATTGTCTCAATACCGGCTGTGTTCCATCTAAGGCATTGATCCGTTCTGCTAAGTTTAAATCACATATTGAACGTGCTAAAGAGTTTGGCTTTGAGGAAACACAGGCCAATTTTAACTTTAAAGATATTATGCAGCGGGTTAAACGTGTTATCAGTCAGGTCGAGCCTCATGACTCAGTTGAGCGCTACACCTCCTTAGGTGTCGAATGTCTGCACGGTGAAGCAACAATCACATCACCTTTCAGTGTGGAAGTTAATGGGCGCTCACTAACAACAAAAAATATAGTGATCGCAACCGGTGCTCGTCCCTTTGTTCCCCCATTAGAAGGTCTTGAGGACGTGGGCTATTTAACCTCTGATAACCTCTGGGATCTGCCAGCATTGCCAAAACGATTTTTAATCCTTGGTGGTGGTCCAATAGGCTGTGAACTGGCTCAGAGTTTTGCCCGTCTTGGCAGTCAGGTTATTCTGGTTGAACGTAATGCCAGAATTATGAAACGTGAAGATCCAGAAGTATCTGATATTGTACAAAGCCGTTTTTTACAAGATGGTATTGATTTACGTTTGCAGCATCAGGCACAAAAATTTGCCATTATTGATGGCGATAAAACCCTTATTTGTACTAATAATGAAGGTGAAACCATTTCTATCAGGTTTGATGAATTACTCATTGCTTTGGGTCGTAAAGCCAACGTGAGCGGCTTTGGTTTAGACAATCTGGAAATCCCATTGACTAAACAGGGGACTATTGAAGTTAATGAGTACTTACAAACTAGATATCCTAATATTTATGCTTGCGGTGATGTGGCAGGCCCTTATCAGTTTACTCATACCGCCGCTCATCAGGCATGGTATGCGTCTGTGAATAGTTTGTTTAGAGGATTTAAAGCATTTAAGGCGGATTATTCTGTGATCCCCTGGGCGACGTTTACCGATCCTGAAGTAGCACGAGTGGGATTAAATGAGCTGGAAGCCGGTGAGCAAAATATTGCCTATGAAATGAGTCGCTTTGACATTGATGATCTCGATCGTGCCATAGCAGATGAAGAGGCACATGGCTTTATCAAAGTGTTGACTGTGCCGGGTAAAGATAAAATCCTTGGTGTAACCATTGTTGGTGAACATGCGGGTGATTTAATTGCCGAATATGTTTTAGCGATGCGACATGGTATTGGTATCAATAAAATATTATCCACCATCCACATCTACCCAACACTGGCAGAAGCTAATAAATATGTGGCAGGTCAATGGAAGCAGGCCCATAAGCCTGAAAAAATTATTTCATGGCTGGAAAAATTTCATCAATGGCGCAGAAGTTAGGCTGAATAGTTACTTAAAAAGAAGGATATAAAACGACTTTATCTTCTGTTTTTTGTGGTTCTTTTGCTTTTATAACGGGAGTATTAAGTGCTATAGCCATACCCTCATCATTGTAAATAAGTTTTGCGTACTTATATTTTTCTTCCTTAACAATCTGTGCTAAGTTTTTAAAAGTCCAATAAGGTGTGTTTTTAACAAAAAAATTAACCAGCCAGGCGGGTAAAGAACCGGCTGGATCAGTATGCTGTGTCCAGGTGATTTTGATTCCACCATCAGCCGGCTGCAGCTTAAATGTGCCTATGGATTTTTTAACTCTTACTAACGTTGACTGATTGATTTTTTTACACGTTTCTGATTGTTTATGCTTACAATAGTCTGGCTCTGAAGACATTTGTATCGTTACTGTCTTATTTTCAGGATTGTATTTCATTGTGGAATGGAAGATAAAATCACGATTTACAAAAGGGAAAGGGATATCAAATATCTGGTAGTGGTAGCGCTCATTAAAACTGATCTTTTTAATTAAAAAAGAGTTTTCGCAGGCATCTATCCACTCGGTACAAGATTTATTATCCAGCATGACTGCTAATATGCTATCCAACGATGTCTTGATATGAGTAGTTGCTTTAAATGTAGCAAACTCTGAGTTTTTTCGGCTAAAAATATAAACCAGAATCCCTTCTTTATTGAGTTTGAGATAGGGATCGAATTCCTGTGCTTCGTGCTTAACAGGGATGATATTTTGCTCGCTTATTAAAGGATTGTTATCTTTTGCCTTATTAAGGGCGTTATCAGATACTTTTGAATAAATGCTGCTGATATCCGGCGTATGTCCAATTCCGGGAGGCTCAGTTTGCATTTCTTTTTCAATTTTACTGAAATTATCTTCAGCAAAAACCGCAAAAAAAGAACAACACAAAAGATAAAAACCAATAATTGATTTCTTATATCTCATGATGATTATGCTCTTTCAGATTTAACGTAAGTAAATCAAAAAACGGTAATGATTATGATTCTCATTTGTTGTATGGTTTCTTTACTATAGACCATAAAAATAATTATGAAAGTCAATTTGTAGGATATTGTTGATGATTTTTGTAGGTCTTTTCCTAAATGATGTGTTTTTTGCAAATAAAGAACTGTAAATAGTCCTTGATTGCAGCATAGGAATAAGAAGTAAAATACCCATGAGATCTTAGATGGATACGATTTTAATAAGGTTTATGACCCGAGTTCATAGAATATACTTCAATATTGCTGAATAATAAAATAATCGGGAGAAACATGATGTAAATACGATAATTTTTTGATCCTCAAAGCAGTACCTGTTCTTATTTGTTCCGGGATAGCAATACGGGTGAATTATTTTTTATCTGAATCTGAGTCCAACATCATATTTCAGTCAAATTTTCAAAGTAAATAGCGATTATTTAGAAAGCGGTCAAAATCATCAATGGTACATTAAGTTTAACTTTCAGTATGAGCTCTTTGCTGAAATTCAGCTTATTTGTAGAAATAGCAGTTCTCGTCCCAAAGCACTAATTGAGAGATATAACTTAATTTTAAAATTTTCTGAAAAAGCAGTAATTTCAATTCGACATAAACTCATTCTAAAATTTCAGCTCTTTGTACAAAGCCGCTATTCGAGTAATTCTAACCAGGCTATCAACAGATAGAAAAGCAGTAATTCACTTTCGCCCCTTTGCGGAATTTTGATGTTTTTTCATGCTAACGGTAAGAATAGAAAAGCAGTCTTTCTATGGCTAAATGTGAATAAGTCAAACTGCCATGAATCTGTCATTTTGCATAAGAAAGAGTGAGATTTTTCGACTGCAAGAAGGTTTAATCCACTTAACCATTGTAGTAAATATAACATCAGGTTGGATAGGCTTAGCTATGTGGTCATTCATGCCTACTGATAGAATTTTATCAATACTCTGTTACAATCCTTATCAACTTAATACTAAATCATGTTGAAACTTAACAGGTTGTTCAGAAAGCTTTCGGGACATGTCTAAAAGATTGATACCAGACAAAGTATCAACAAAATAATTATTAATAATGCTCCAGTTTTCTTTTAAATCGCATCGCTTGGATGATTTACATTCACTGTTATTGATGGCGCATTCAGTTATAGAAATAGGCCCTTCCACAGCAACAATCACTTGAGCTATTGAAATATTTTCAGGCGCGGAGGTTAGTTGATAACCACCTTTAATACCACGAATTGAAGTCACTAATTTGGCATCCACCAGTTTTTTTAATAATTTTCTCACAGTTGCAACAGGGATATGTAAAGTCTGACTTAATTCGTCATTGGTACACAATTTATCCTTAGTGGCCACCAGGTGTACAGCGATGCGTAAAGCATAATCTGAAAGCTTCCCAATTTTAATCATAATAGTTAATCTTTTAATTCAATCATTTAGCTTAAATCTATTATAGACCAAACCTTAATATAATACTAATTTGGTATATTTTATAAAAATCAAAAAAAAAATTAAAATAATTGTTGACCAATTTGGTATGGTATGATTTAATTAATTCATACCATATTGGTATAGTTAATAACTAAAAAGGAAAACAACATGAATGATGAAATTCTAAATTCTTACGTACCAGATAGTCGAGTCCATGCCATTATCAATAATAATGTTGATGAAGGTATCGATAATGGTTAAAACTTTATCCCTTTACGTTTCAGGAAATAGAACATAAAGCTCTATTTCCTGATTCAGATAAAAATAAGATAAATCCAAAGGAAAGACAATGAATAGTATTTTAGAAAATATTTTGCATATCAACCTTACTAATAATTTCAATTCAACACTTGAAACGGAGCAGCGCGCATCAAGCAAAGGTATGACGTTGACTGAGGAACATTGGAATGTCATTGATTTCGTAAAGGATGTTTATCATCAATCAGGTTTTAGTGCTCCTACATCCAGACAGTTAAGAAATCAATTAAAAGCGCAATTTCAAGATAAAGGTGGCAATCGACACCTTTATCAGTTATTTCCTGATGGGCCTATTAGAACAGTGAGTTTTTTAACAGGCGTTCCATCACAAGGCAAAGCTTAAAGTATTGATAATATAAAAATTAATATAGAAGAGGATTTAATAATGGCTAGAAAAGGAAAAAAGCGCTCTATACAAGTTTGGGGTTGTGATTTGGAAGATGGTACGAAAATTACCAATGATGATGAAGGTATTGTCAGTGTGATTGTTAATGGTGATCACACTGTTACTGTAACTGATTTCAACCATATAAAAAGGGTTGTTGATGGAGCCCGTTGGGTTTCTTATGTTCCTAGACAAAATTGACTAAAATTTAAGGAGTCATTTATTATGGATATTGCTAAAACTGAAATTATCTTAAAAATAAAACAATTTGTAGCACAAAGCATGAACAGTGGTTTGGAGTTTCAATATGCGCCAGAGTCAATTTTTATGATCAGGCGTTAAATGAAAGAGATAAGTTTTCTTATCTGTCAAGTTGATAACACCCTGTACAATAGAGGAGAATTTTGAATGAAACATTGTGTTAAATGTAAAAACAAAAATACTTCATTCTGTGAACCCTGTGATAATGGAAGCTATTGGGAAGAGACTAAGAATTCCTTTCATCTTGTTATTTCAGCAGCCATGTTTGGCTGTGGTATGGGTGGGGTGATGGCTGCTGTTTATTCCATCTTTGTCTAAAGTCTCCTAAAAAGCAAATACTGCATCAATTGAATGACTAATCAGTAATTGCATTTCATTTGTACCCGTCTATTTCTTATGACAATGTACGGGTACAATTTTGATTATCATTTAATGGTATTCACAAAATATGAGTACCAGAACATTATCAGAAATGACTAAACGTATGATTGAGTTTATCACAATTCATATGCTCTTTTAGGTCATTTGCGACTCGGTGTAAAAAATTTTGACAGTTTAATGTCTGTTGATTTCACATCAAAACCAGATACTTGTAATTGCTGCTTTTTCACTTGGTCAAACTATATAAGAAATGACAAAAATACCGCTATAGGTCACGAAGATTAGTTCAATGACCAGTAAGATTAGTCTCAAGATTAAAAAATAAAATATTTTGTCCTGGTAATTATAAATATTCCGGATCTATCCCAGACCAGCTATTCGGCATTTTGTGGTAGACTTAAGCCAAATAGCAGTGACAATGATCTTGACTTTTGCCTGGCCAGGAGCTCATATTAGCTTTATTCATTTGAGCAACTACAATTTATATTGTGATTAAATTGTATGCACATTAACATAACTTATGCCTTATCACAGATAGTAATTTAAATGATCCTAATCGTTTTTTCACATCCATACACACACCATTCACACGCTAATAAATCAATACTTGATGAAATTGCAAAAAATGAGCATGTGCATGTTAATAATCTTTATGAAAAGTATCCTGACTTTCATATTAATGTTTTGGAAGAGCAGGCGCTTTTACGCAAGGCAAAATTAATTATCTTTCAGTTTCCTATCTATTGGTACAATGTGCCTGCGTTGTTGAAACAGTGGCAGGAAGTCGTTTTAACGAGACAATTTGCATTGGGTGATAAGTCGCAGACTCAAGTTCTAAAAGGAAAGCCTGTGATGGCTGTAGTGACGACAGGTCATAAGCAACAGTCATATCAAAAAGAAGGTTTTGATAATTATACACTGGAAGATTTTCTTCGGCCTCTTGAACAAATGTCCATTCATTGTGGTATGGATTACCATTCACCCCAAGTATTGCATCAGGCACATCGTTCAACTTCAGATGAGTTAACACAGTTTAGTCATTTATATAATCAACGTATTAATCAATTATATGAGCAGTTAGAGCATCATCATGACTGAACATTCATTACTGATTAATATCCTGATCTATCTATTATCTGCTGTTATTTCTGTGCCTTTGTTTAAAAAAATTGGTTTGGGTTCGGTGTTAGGCTATTTAGTGGCTGGAGCGATTATTGGCCCTTGGGGACTCGCGCTAATTACTAATATCGATGATATTCTTCACTTTGCAGAATTTGGTGTGGTGCTCTTATTATTTTTAATCGGTCTTGAACTAGAACCAAAACGACTGTGGGAAATGCGGCATTCTATTGTCGGTATGGGAGGAGGGCAAATCCTTTTAACGAGTATTTTCCTGTTTATTATTGGTTTATTTTACGGTTTAAGCTGGAGTACCTCTTTAATTGTTGCCATGTCCTTGTCCTTATCTTCTACTGCCATTGCTTTGCAGATACTTAATGAAAGGAATGTTCTATCAACCCACACAGGAAACTCGGCTTTCTCCGTCTTATTGTTTCAGGATCTGGCTGTTATTCCCATGATGGCAGCGATTCCATTACTCAGTGTTAATCAGGTTGATAATGATGGTAGTTTAGTGATGGCCATTGCTGAAGTCATTGGCGTCATTGCCTTAGTTGTTATTGGTGGTCACTATCTGACAGAACCTATCTTTCACATTATTGCCCGTACTCACATGCGTGAAATGTTTATTGCCTTTTCACTCCTCTTAATTATTGCCATTTCTTTGCTTATGGATATGGCTGGGTTATCGATGGCACTGGGTAGTTTTTTAGCGGGTGTTTTATTGGCTGAATCCGATTTTCGACATGAACTTGAAGTAGAGATTGATCCCTTTAAAGGGCTACTGATGGGCTTGTTTTTTATTGCCATTGGTATGTCTATCAATTTTGGTTTATTAATTGAACATCCCTGGTTTATTATCTCTTTGGTCATGCTGCTTGTGTTCGTTAAGCTATTAGTACTCATGATTATTGCCAGATTGTTTTCTTTCAATACGAGTCAGTATCCGCTTTTCGCCATCGTGTTGTCACAAGGGGGAGAGTTTGCCTTTGTTTTATTTGCTCTGGCAGGGGATATGGCTGTACTCAGTCAGGAAGTGATTGAACCATTAATTGTTGTGGTGGCCTTATCAATGGTGGTGACACCACTATTGATGTTGGTAAATGATTACTTTATAGAGCCTCGTTTTGCTCACTCGGCTTCCATTCCTGAAAATGATGAGATGGTGGATATGAGTCACCCAGTGATCATTGCGGGTTTTGGGCGCTTTGGTCGTGTTATTGGTCGACTTTTACACGCCAATAGTATCCCCACAACAATTTTAGATCATCAACCTGAAATGATTGAGAATGCCAGTATTTATGGATATCAGGTCTATTATGGTGATGCTCGTAAACCGGCATTATTACATTCAGCCGGAGCCAAATCTGCAAAAGTTTTAATTGTTTGTGTGGATGATCCGCAAATGGCACTGGATGTGATTGATATTGCAAAAAAACACTTTCCTCATTTGACAATTGTTTCCCGAGCCTATGATATGGGACATGCTTTTGAACTTCTGGAACGAGGGGTCACTTTATTTCAACGTGAAATGTTAAGTTCTGCCATGCACTTAGGAGAGAAAACACTGATTGAATTAGGCTATGGTGCATATGAAGCGCACCGTGCGACCAAAATGTTTGCCGATCATGACAGAAGTTTATTTAATAAACTTTATCAGACGGATGCTTTAGAAAAACGGATATCCATTTCCCGCGAGGCCAGAGATGAACTTGCCAAGGTGTTGGCCGGTGATGAAGAAGAAAAAAATAGAAACAAAACCGAAGACTGGGAATAATTCAGGTCATGGGTGGTTATGGTTTTTAAGTTGTTTCTAGATTAAGTCTACAGATCATTTAAAGTGTTCGTGAAGTCCTACCGCAGATGTTTTGGCTTCCGCGCTATTAGAAACCGGAAATCGATTTTGTCCGATACTTTCATTGTATTTAAACAGATTATTAAATTTCTTTCTCGTTAGAATAAGCAAATCGGGAAAGTTATTGTAGCAGAGTTATGACATCAATTAATGTAGGTTTTTCATAATATTTAAAGAAAAACAGCTTTATCAAATTTAAGGTGTTATAAGGTTTCCTGATTACCCATAACTCTCAGCCAATGTACACAATGTACAGCCGGATTCCACGCTGTAGGCCAATGAATACGTGAACTGAGCTATGACAGAGCTGGTCAATTGAATTGGAATCATATTGTTATTTGGGCAACAGCACAATATTCCATTTGTAACTCATTGAATTTATTGTAGCTCAATCCTCTGTATCATGGCTGAGAGTTATGGGTAATCAGGTAAGGTTTTGAATTGTTGCTATTAGGATAATTAAGATTGATTCTCAATTGGCATCAATGGCGGGAATAGGTCA
>WTAX01000024.1 GCA_013139395.1 Gammaproteobacteria bacterium
CATGCTGGCTCTGACATTGGCCAACTGTGACCTACACATAATTAAAGAGCTTGAAGAAACTGCATAAGGGCATCATCCTGAACGGAATATCGGCTCATATTTACAGAGGGTTCCTGAAGTCTTTCCAGTGCTGCCTGTTTCATAGCCAGATTAGCTTCAACATACCGGTGTGTAGTGGTTGTACTCTCATGTCCCAGCCATAATGCAATGACACTGAAAGCAACACCCGATTGAAGTAAATGCATTGCTGTTGTGTGCCTTATGGTGTGCGGTGATATTCTTTTATTAGAGAGATCTTTATAAATTTTACTTGCTTTATCAACAGCAATTTTAAGCCGTTTGCTAACATTAAATCGTGTCATGGCATTACCATATCTATTGGGCAATAATGCTGAGCCAGAGACTAGTACTGGATTCTGCTGTAACCAACCTCGAATTTCCTGAACAGTACTCTTCCATAAAGGTGTTGTGCGTTGTTTACGTCCTTTTCCATGTAAATGTACAAAGGGAGAATTATTTAAAATAACATCGCCAACTTTTACTTTAATGATTTCAGAAACACGGGCTCCTGTATTGTAAAGCATGCTGAGCAGCAAATGATCCCGTTTAGAAGTCCAAGTTTTACCAGGTAGCCCAAGTACCGCTATCATTTCCTCACGTGATAAATAATCAAGCATTGGTGTTTCAAAGTGTTTCATTGGTATCCCTAAAGCCTGTTCAATATCTTGAAGATGAGAAACATCTCGTCGACCAGCAAAGTTCAGAAATGTACGCAATGCAGCCAATCTTAAATTACGACTGCGTACAGCATTGTGTCGCTCTTGTTCAAGATGATCCAGAAATGCCAAAATCAAATCTGGTTTAATATCACTCAGATTCAATTCAGTTGGAGATCTTTCGATATGTGTCCGTGTAAAATCCAGAAACAACATCATTGAGTCTCGATAAGACGCTATAGTACATGGACTCATAGCTCGTTGTGACATTAAATATTCAGTAAAAAATAACTGAACCAATGTTGCAAATGACACTGATTGTGGAGCTACAGTATTAGTCATAATCACTCTCCTGTACTTGTGTATACAATTCAAACTTATTTCCTGCCAGTGCCATCAGTTCGGGGACACAGCTGAGATACCAATAGGTATTAGTGACCATTGAATGCCCCACATACGTGGCCAGTGATAGCATCTTTTGGTCAATATTTATATTTTTAGTATGCCAAAGCATCATGCGACGAACGATAAATGTATGCCTCAAGTCATGAGTGCGTGGTGCATCATGTGCACCACGATTTATCCAGTTCAATTGGCGGCGTAAGTTGGCAAATGTTTGTCGAACAGTTCCTAAACTTATTGGTTGTCCCAGGTGCTGACCACATGAACCAACAAAGAATGATGTTTTATCCATTGGTGTAATATATGAGTTCCGTAGTAGGCAATACTTTCTTAACGCATGGGTTGTTGTTGAGTGCATTGGTACATAACGTGATTTGGCAAATTTGGTTTGCCGTATGGTGAGAATGCCACGCTTTAGATCAACATCATTATTTAATAAATGTACTGCTTCTGAAATACGAAGACCCGTTGACGCCATAAGACCAAAGAGTGTTTCATAAGTTACACTGCGTAAACCACCTTGAGGTTTGAGAGCACGGGCTGCTGCCAGCAGATCTAAAATCTCATTTTCAGTATAAATATGAGGTGCTAATCTGTAACTGGTACTACCAAATACAGATTTATCCGGCACTTCAGTTTCGGGCTCAAATTGCTGTAAGTAGTGGGCAAATGGTCGTAGTTTTTTCAATCTGGCTGCCCAGGTTATTGGATTATTACTCTTTGATTTATCTTGTTTTGACCAATCGGCCATGACCGCAACTGTCAGTGGTCTTTTGCAGTTGAAAGTATCCACATAATGAGCAAAGCTATTGATTGAATAACCTGGAGATCTTAAAGAAAACCCCAGACCGCGACGTTCCGCCAGATAATTATTAGCGTGTGTTTGCATTGTTATAATTGTATTCATGATTTGCTCCCTGGCCATGGTAATGCGACTTCAACAAGATTTCTGCTATCAAGCTTGGCATAGATCATTGTGGTATTTAATGAGCGATGCCTAAGAACATCGGCAACTTCTTTGAGGGAACTGCCTTTTTCAAGTAAACGACTGGCCATCGTATGCCTCAATAAATGTGCACGGGTGTATGGCAATCCAGCATAAGCATAAGCTTGACGTATTATCTTGCGAATAAAATCAGGGGCAACAGGTTGCTCACGTGGTGCAGTAATATGCACAAACACTGAACGATTTTTAATGGTTTTTGGTCGCTCAAACCTCAGGTAATCAGCAAGTGCGGCACCAGTTGCTTCAGGCAAAGGCATTATGTCTTCACGCCGACATTTGGTGTTTTTTAGAGTAATACTGGCTGTCTGCCAATCAATATCATCAAGTCCAAGATTGGCAATTTCTCCACTTCGCAAGCCCAGATCTAAAGCACAGTGAACAACGGCCTTCATTTTTCGATCTGATGCCCCATTATTGTCAAGTGCCTTTAGTAAGCATTCAACCTCTTCGTTATTGAGGGCTTTAGGCAATGAAGAAAGTTGCCAATTGGCTGGATAATTGGCGACACCTATTAGGTGATTGACTTGATCTCCACACGTTGTGCGATAACGAAAATAGCCTCTTAATGCAGTGATTAATACGCTGAAGTTGCCTGAGGTACTATAGAGTTTTTTCTGCCTGTTTATGAATTGACGAACATCTTCTGGTTTAATGGCGGGAATCATGACAGGGTCTCCAGAAAACTTTTCAGAAAGTAACCTTTCAGTTATACGAAGGTATTGGCGACGTGTTTTTGGGGCAAGTCCTTTTACATGATTCATATAATTATCATAATCTTGTAATTCTTCATCTCTTGGAGTTACTTTTCTGCATGAAGCGGTTGTTATCCCGTTATCATTGAGAATACGGATAAGATGGATTAGTGCTGCATGCATGCTCTCGATGGAAAGATAGGAGCTTGTACAGGTACATTCTGGTAAGTGTCCATTAATAAATTCTTCTATCGTTGCCTCATTTATATGATGAATATCAAGGCTGGATTGAGTTAACCAGTGAGCAAAATGAGCAATACAATGAAAGTATGTTTTAATGGTTTCCGATGAGTAGGACTCTTGAATAAAATATTTTTTATAAGCTTCAATATAAGGAGCTAATGGGCTTTCAGTTAGCCAAAGAATTGATTGATTAAAGGAATTCATAGCGATCTCCTAAACTGGTGGGTATTCAGTTTAGAATATCAGCAAAATTATGTGACGTTCATTATTTTTTAGTGGGGCATGAACCCAATGAAACGGTGCTTTACAGGCTATATTTATTTATAAACTACACATAACTGGGTGGTACACATAAAGGTCATTATGTGGAGCTCCACATAATGACCTATTCCCGCCATTGATGCCAATTGAGAATCAATCTTAATTATCCTAATAGCAACAATTCAAAACCTTACCTGATTACCCATAACTCTCAGCCATGATACAGAGGATTGAGCTACAATAAATT
>WTAX01000250.1 GCA_013139395.1 Gammaproteobacteria bacterium
TCTCTGTTTGTAAGGAGGTCAAAGCGGATATTTTTGTAATTGGCGAGGATTGGGGAAGAAAACCGCATAATTATGGTGTCGAACAATATTTAAAAGACCAGGGAAAAGAGATTGTACAAATTAAATATAGCCCCAGAACCTCGTCTACTGCAATAAAGAAAACAGTTCTTTCTTTGCATAATACGGGCTTAAGAAATTAATGCTTGAATGTCTCAACAAGCACAACTCTTGCGAAAAACAACTTATTTCTAATTCATCGATGTAATTTCATCTTCCGTTAAATATCGCCATTCACCATCACCCAATTGGACATCTAAAGTGATCGAGCCAATACTGACACGGTGAAGTGCTTCAACATGATTGCCCACGGCTGCAAACATACGTTTAACCTGATGGTAGCGGCCTTCTTGAATGCTTAACAATGCCTTCTGTTTAGATTGCAAAACAAGCTGTGCAGGTAGCGTCGGTTTTAACTCATTTTTGAGTAACAGTCCTTTTTTAAAGAGTTCAATAATATCTGCACTAATATTTTCAGCCAAATCAACCTGATAAGATTTCTGGCAGTTTTTTTTAGGTGAGGTTATACGATGTGACCATTGGCCATCATCAGTGATAAGAACTAATCCGGTGGTATCCACATCTAACCGTCCGACAATATGCAGACGGTCACGTTTATCAACATCAATCAGATTTAAAACCGAAGGATGTACTTCATCTTGAGTCGAACAAATATACCCCAAAGGCTTATTCAGCATCAGGTATCGATGACCCAAAGTTGATATCTGTTCACCAAAATAAAATACTTGATCACTCCTTTTAACTTTAAAGGCTGTATTTTTTATGCATTCAAGATTAACAGAAATCTGACCCGATGAAATCGCTTTTTTGGCTAAAGAACGAGTCAGGTTTGTATTTTGACAAATGTATTTATCGAGTCTCATGAGAATACTTAATCGGGTTTCTGTTATTGACGAAAATATATGAATCACTGCTGATTTTAATCAATTAAAAATTGTTCAGTGCGAATTATACTAAGAAAGTGCTAAAACTATGAAATTCTTATTGTCATTTTTAATGAATCATACAAACGACTCCACACAATAAATCGCATCATTTAATATTATCTACATTGCCTCAAATATTTAGGTAAATACAAGTAGGAATTGGTTGATATTTATGCAAATTATATAAGATTGTTGATACTCTTATTACTTTTCTAGTAAATAACAAGCTATTCACAGCTTTATCCACAGTATCTGTGAATAAAAATTATTGCATTTAACTGGCTATATATTGGAAGTAGTGACTATATTGAAGATTTCGAATTCTAAAGATTTCGTCAACTTATAATAGCCGCTTTATGCTAAATTTAAGGACGAGTATAGTTGACTAGAATCACTGCAAAGTACAATGAGCGACCAGGTTAATAACTGATCAAAATTATGATTTTAGATTGTAATACACATCTTGTTTGAATCATGAAATTTCCGCTTTTCACCCATACTAAATTAAATAAGGAAATGCTAATTTTCAGCTTAAGGTCAAAACCAGAATTTTTACATTATTAATCAATAAAAAAAGCCCTCTAACGGGGGCTTTTTTGATCGTTGTTAATAATGTCTGTTGCTATTAATTACAAAGCAGCCATTATCTCTTCTGTTACTTCACCAATTGACGGGCCACCGTCAATTGAAATGACTTTAGTTAACTCGCTATGTCCTTTGAAGAAATTAACTGCAGCCATAGTACCTGTGTTTTCGTCATAATAAATATCATGACGCTTATCAATGGCCTCATCATCCTGATCATCAGGACGAGCAGATAGTTCACCGCCACAAACACGACAGACCATTTTACCGTCTTTTTCTGCGGGTTTAATCGCATCAAAGGCAATATGATTAGGGTGGTTATTATCATTTGCACATAAGCGGCGACCAGTAATACGAAGTTTTGCAACATCTCGATCTAAAATGATTTCAATGACATAATCTAAATGTATTTTTTCATCTAATAAAGCTTTGGATAATGTTTCTGCCTGAACTTTATTGCGTGGAAAACCATCTAATAACCAGCCGTTTTTACAATCATCTTCTTTGAGACGATCCAGGATCATTGGAATAGTAATATCGTCTGGTACTAAATCACCACGATCAATATATTCTTTTGCCTGTTTACCTAATTCTGTACCGCCACCGATGTTTTTACGAAAAATGGCACCGGATTCAATATGAGCAATATTGTACTTTTCCTGAACGATTGCGCCCTGAGTACCCTTACCACTACCATTTGGTCCAAACATTAATATATTCATATAGTTCCCTTTTTTTATTTGTACAATTTAAGTTAATACAATTTGAGTTAGTGACTCGCTAAAATTTAATGGTTGTCATATTACTATGCAATTTATGGTTCGACAATAGCTTAGTGTATTTTTCCACTTGAATCCATTTGCTTATATAGCGCATCAGGAATATTTTTTGCCCTGGAAAAATCAGTGTTTTCAAATAAAACATTGTCAAAATGAGCATCTTTTAGATCAGAGCCAATCAGACTGGTGTCAGTTAATTGTGAACCATTTAATGTGGTTTCATGCATAATTGTTTGATTTAGATTGCTTTCTTCCAGTGCGGCACCTGTGAGATTAGAGCCGCTAAGATCGACATTCACTAAAATAGAATTAATGAGCACTGCGCGTAACATTTTGCTGTTTTTGATTTCACTGCCCGTTAAATCAGTCTCTTCCATATTGATATCTTTCATATGGGCTTCATTAAAAAAGGCATTGTGTGCCATGGCAAAGTTAATTTTTGTACCAAACATAAAAGCTTTACTCAGGTTGGCATTATTTAAATTAGCGCCATCAAACTGAGTGTGGAATAAATTACTTTCCTGTAAATCGACGTTTTTAAGATTACAACCGGAAAAATTACTCCATTTCAGACTGGACTTGCGGATGCTGGCACCTTCTAAATTACAATCAATAAATTGTGCATTATCTAATTTTGTGCCATCCAGTTTTACACCACGTAGATCTGCGTTAAGGATTTTTTTTCCTGAAAAATCACAATGACTTAAATTTGTGAAAGGTTTAGGCGTTTCACAATTGCCTTTTTGCAAAATATTTTTTTCATCGGGATGATTTTCTGCCATACTAACGGCAGAGAATAGAAACAAGCAAAAGAGTAAAAAGGTGAAGCGCATAATGTGTGTAGCCTTAGCTTTTAATAAGCTATTGAATGTACCATTAAAGCGAATAAATAGCGCTGATCTATATCAATTATTTACCATAGCTATATACTTGGTTTTATGCTTGGAAGTACATTAAGTTATTGTTCTATTGCTATGATTTTAAATGGTTTGTTGTTAAGTAAACGCTTTTTGTATGCTGGCTGTTTACCTTTAATATTTGTCTTTTTATTGAAACAAACAGGATGGATTTATGAGTAAAGCATTTAATGAACCCAGTTTTCGTGATGGTGTCAATCTGATGGTCGATCGGGCTATCTCTGTGATGAAGCTTGAAGATGGTGTTGCTAAAGCGATTAAAGCCTGTAATGCCGTTTTACAGGTTCAGTTTCCAGTAAAAATACGCGGTAAGATTGAAGTCTTTACGGGTTGGCGTGCTACTCATAGTACCCACCGTTTGCCTTCTAAAGGAGGTATACGCTATGCACCTTATGCCGATCAAGAAGAGGTTGAAGCGTTAGCTGCTTTGATGACCTATAAATGTGCGATCGTTGATGTTCCCTTTGGCGGCTCAAAAGGGGCCTTATTAATTGATCCGTCTCAGTATTCCCGAGATGAAATGGAGATGATCACTCGTCGTTTTACTTTAGAACTGATTCGTAAAGGTTTTTTAAGTCCCTCAACGAATGTGCCGGCTCCTGACATTGGTACTGGACAAAGAGAGATGTCATGGATGGCGGATACTTATAAACATCTGCATCCTGATGATATTAACTATGTCGCCTGTGTTACCGGAAAACCTGTCCATCATGGTGGTATTCAGGGACGTATTGAAGCGACAGGACGCGGAATTCAGTATGCCATTAAAGAATTTTTTCGCCATTCTGAAGATGTTAAAAATGCCAATATGAAGGGTGGTCTGGATGGTAAAACCTGTGTCATTCAAGGTTTAGGCAATGTCGGCTACCATGCCGCCAAGTTTTTGTCAGAGGAAGATGGTGTAAAAATTACTGCTGTTATTGAATATAACGGCGCTTTGATTAATGACGAAGGCATTGATATTGAACAATTGCATCAGCACATAGAGGAGCATGAGGGTATTCAAACATTTCCTTGTGCCCAATTTGTTGAGCAAGGACAGGATGTACTTGAAAAACAATGCGACATTTTGATTCCAGCCGCATTAGAAAGTCAGATCACCATGGAAAATGCCGATCGTATTGATGCTAAACTCATCGTCGAAGCTGCTAATGGACCTATTAGTTTTGGTGCGGATGATATCCTGAAAAAAAAAGGCATTGTGGTTATCCCGGATGCTTATGCGAATGCTGGTGGTGTGACCGTATCTTACTTTGAGTGGATACGTAATATTTCACACATTCGCTTTGGTCGTATGCAGCGTCGACATGATCAAATACGTGGTGAGAATATGACTAAAGTGTTGGAAGAAGCGACAGGACATACAGTATCTGAGCAAATTCGTAATAATATTAGTCGCGGAGCAGATGAGCTGGATCTGGTGCGCTCCGGGCTGGATGATACCATGCGTCTTGCGTATCAGGAAATTCGCGCCACTATGGAAAATGATGAAAAAATTACTGATTTGAGAACCGCAGTTTATGTCACTGCCATTAGAAAAATAGCTCGCTCCTATATTGAAATTGGTGTTTTTTAATTAATGCCGCAACAACTGATGATATAAAAACTTATGTTAGAAAAAGAAGTAAAAACCCCATTGGGTGATATGTCTGTTGATACTTTTCTTGAAGAGTATTGGCAAAAGAAGCCGCTGTTAGTTAAACAGGCTTTTCCTGATTTTGAAACGCCTGTTTCACCCGATGAATTAGCCGGCTTGTCCTGTGAAGAAGAGATAAATTCACGGATTGTAATAGAAAAAGGAGGCGATCATCCATGGCAGGCCATTCATGGCCCGATGGATGAAGATGTGTTTGCTAAAATGCCGGAAACACACTGGACTTTAGTGGTCAATGATTTAGAAAAATGTATTCCGGAACTTGCCTGGATCACTGATCAGTTTCGCTTTATTCCTGAGTGGCATTTAGATGATCTCATGAGTAGTTGGGCAGCACCGGAAGGCTCTGTTGGTCCTCATATCGATCTTTATGATGTATTTATTTTGCAAGGTGATGGTAAAAGGCGCTGGCAGATCAGTACTCAGCCTGTAGCTGAAGATAATGTCATGCCAGGAATTGCCATTCGACTGCAAAAAGACTTTACTCCCGAATTTGAATGGATTTTAGAGCCGGGTGATATGATGTATCTACCTGCCGGTGTTTCTCATCATGGCGTATCTATTGGAGAAAGCAGCAGTTATTCAATTGGTTTTCGTGCCACCAGCCACACTGATTTAGTCAATGATTTTATTGCTCATGTGACCAATGACCTGTCTATTAATAAGACCTATCAATTACCTCATGGCGCATTAAAATCCCATCCTAATGAAATTACTCCTGCTGCAATTGAAGAAATACGTAGTATCTTTCGCCAATACCTCAATCCGGAAAGTCAGGAACTCAGTCGTTGGTTTGGACAGTTTGTTAGTGATTCTAAAGTCGATTATTTAAATGAATGTGAACAGCAAGTCGAAGATTTATCCCAATTAAAACAATTATTAATGGCAGAAGGAGCTTCTCTGTTACGCCACCCGGCCAGTCGCTTTGCATTTATAAAATCACCTCCAGATGATTCTTTATCAGAGCAGACCTGTCTTCTGTTTGTTGATGGAGAGGATTATCAGGTTTCAGAAAATTTTGCAAAAAAGCTCTGTGAGCAACGACAAGTGGACCTGGACGAACTGATAAAAATTGCTTCAAAAAATGAGCAGGATTTTATTATTAACCTTTATAACTCCGGCAAGCTTTACCCGGATTATTAATACATCGAGCTATAGAGAGACAGAACTTTGATTTTTAGTATGAGCTCAAGGCAATGTTAGTGAAAAATAATATGCAGCAGATTATTGAAAATAATCGTCTGGTACTTATGGAAGCTGCAATTGTTGAACGGTTGCGACGTTCAAGTGATATTGAACTTCATGATGAGCTGCTTAATGCACCATTAATTTATGAACAAAATGGAAAAAAAGCATTAGGAAAACTCTATCAGGAATATGTCGACATTGCGTTTGAGTCCAGTGTGCCGGTTCTTTTGTTTACTCCTACATGGAGAGCTAACCAGTCCAGAGTGAAAAATGCCAATATATCGCAAGCAATTAATATTGATGCTGTGCATTTTATGCAGGAATTTAGAAATTCTCAAACGAGTCATAAAAACGAGATTAAAATTGGTGGCTTAATTGGATGTAAGAATGACTGCTATAAACCAAATGAAGGTTTGTCAGCATCCGAGGCTCAGGCATTTCACTCTTGGCAAATAGAACAGCTTGTGCTGGGTGGGGTGGATTATTTGACTGCTGAGACTCTTCCGAATGTTAATGAAGCATTAGGTATTGCTAAAGCAATGGAAAGCACAGGAATTCCATATATTATCAGTTTTGTTATCTCACGTGATGGACGTATTTTAGATGGAACCAACATCATTGATGCAATTGAAATTATTGATTCCAGGACAGTGAATAAGCCTCTGGGTTATTTATTTAATTGCTCGTTTCCTGCATTTATATGTCCTGATAAGCAGCCCAAAAAATTATTTAAAAGATTGATTGGCTGTCAGGCAAATGCATCATCTATGGATCATTGCGATCTTGATGGCGCCGCTCAGCTAGAAGCAGAGACTGTATCTGAATGGGGTAGTCTGATGCTTAAACTGAATCATGAGTATGGGATGAAGATCCTTGGCGGCTGCTGTGGAACTAATGGTGAACATCTGCGATATATTGCCGGAAAATAAGTGGCCATAGGCTTAAGGGTCTTGGAAATACATGCCGAATAGTTATGATAATTATTGGATTTTATGGAGAAGCGTGGTCATATGAATGATAAATTGTTATAGTGAAAGATTATAAAAAAACACTCTTTTTAAAAAGAGGTCTCTGGGGGGAGAAAAAACAATCATAATAGGGAGGAATGAAATTGATTGAAATTAAATCAAAAAATAGTGGGGAAACTATACTCAGTATTGATGCTGATACATTAACTCATGCTGATTTTCGATCCATGAATCTGAGAGATGCAGACTTAAGTAATACTGATTTAAGGCATGCGGACTTTTCATTGGCTAATTTAACGGGTGCAGATCTTAGTAATTCTCAACTACAATTTGCTGAATTTTCCGGGGCAAATATGTCTAAGGTTAACTTATTAGGTTCAGATCTTAGTCGCTCTGTTTTTAGTAGTGGAAGAGCTACTGGTGCAGCTAACTTAAATCATGCCAATTTGGGTCAGACTATTATGCTGGCGGCAGAATTGGACTTTGTCAATTTACAAAATACCAGTTTTAAGGATGCTGATTTAAGTTATGCATCGTTTAAATCAGCCGATCTGAGCAATTCAGATCTCTCTGAAGCTGATTTATGTGAAGCCTCTTTTCATCATGCCAATCTAAGTAATTGTAATTTATCAGATACTGACTTATGTGGTGCTCATTTTAATAATGCGGACTTAAAAAATGCCAACCTGGATCGAGCTGAACTCAGTGGTGAAATAACGCAGCAACCCGCAGTTTTTACCCTGGCTAAATTGGAAAATGCCAGCATGGTCGGGACACATATGCCTCGAGTCATATTTAAAAAGGCTGATCTGTCGCAAACAGATATGCGTAATGCTAATTTAACTGATGCGATATTAAATGGTGCAATGCTGCGCAGTGCCAATGTGGCGGATGCTGATTTTTCCGGAGTCGCATTAAGTACCGTTCACAT
>WTAX01000491.1 GCA_013139395.1 Gammaproteobacteria bacterium
TGGGCATAGACCCGGTCTGGCTCGGTATTATGATTGCCATTAACCTGCAAACTTCATTTTTAACCCCGCCATTTGGCTTTGCACTATTTTATCTGCGTGGTGTTGCTCCTGACTCTGTTAAAACCAGCGATATTTATAAAGGTATCATCCCTTTTATTCTCATTCAATTAGCTATGCTGGGCGCTCTGGCTTACTGGCCGCAACTTGCTACCTGGCTGCCCGGTGAAGTGTTTAAATAATTGGGTCTTCTGAAAAATTCTAGTAACTATTCAGTGTGTATTCCTAAATAACGCTTGTTAAGCCCATGGTCACTTATTTTTCTGACTTTGAAAACTCGCTGCGCTCAGACAATCAAAGTCAGAAAAATAAGTGACCACAGGCTTTTTGTAAATAATACACTGAATAGTTACAAATTCTAGTCTTTATAAATTTTATTTAAGAAGCTTAAGTTTTAATTAATAATTATAGTTTACTATACTCTGAGTCTGAGCATATTAGAATAATAAAAGTTAAATCTAAAAGGAAGAATGTATGTCACCATCTTACAAAAATTACAGCACCTGGAGTGCTTCCGTGCGCTGGTTTCACTGGATAAATGTATTAAGCGTCATGGCTTTAATCTTTGTCGGCTTAGTAATGCTCTATAAAAAAGAGTTAGGTATCAGCTCACTCGAAGCAAAAATTGGCTTAAAAGAACTGCATGTCATTATTGGTTATATCTTTGCCACGAATCTTGTTATTCGTTTGCTGTTTGCTTTTATCGGCCCAGCTTCAGCACGTTTTCGTGCTTTTATACCGGGCAAAGGTTTTATGCAAAGTCTGCAAAGCTATCGTGCGTCTTTAAAAGCAGGCAATCCACAACAATTTATTGGTCATAATCCACTCGGCAAACTTGCTGTAACAGCCTTATTTACTTTATTAATTGTATTAGCAATGAGTGGCTTAATTCGTGCTGGTACTGATATTTATTTTCCACCTTTTGGTAGTATTGTGGCCAGTTATATTGCTGAAGAAGGCGCCGATCCAGACAGTTTAATGCCTTATCAAAAAGCAGGCGTTAACCCGGAAAAAATGGCCTCACTAAAAGCATTCAAATCACCTATTGGCAAGATCCATTTATATACCGCTTACTTACTGATGTTGTTAATCATTGTTCATATTACCGCAGTCGTTCGGGCGGAGGTAAAAGAAGGAGATAGATTGATTTCTTCAATGTTCAGTGGTAAAAAAATCCTCACCGAAAAACCTCAGGATGAATAAATACCCGCTCATACTCAATTTATTTTTTTTATTATCACTTTGCTTTGTCTCAACACAAGCAAATGAGACTGTAATAGAGAGAATAAAAATGAAAGGCATGTATTCTTATATGGCAGATGCAGGCTTATTTTTAGAATGTGGCAATAATAAAAAACGCCTGCCCGTTGCAATGGAAGGCGATAATATCGCTCTGGAAAGAGCCTATCTTAACAATCGTTATCAGCCCGGAAAATCACTTTTAGTCTCAATTGAAGGTCACCTGGCAACACGCAAAAAAATGGAGGGTGAGGGTACACAACAAGTTGTCATTGTTGATCAATTTTTATCCATCCAGCAACAGGAAAACTGCACAGGTATAGTACCATCCTCTTCTTTAACAAATACCTATTGGAAACTGGTCGAGATTAATGGCGAGCGACTGGATGCTAATAACAGCTGGCAACACATGATGCACAACAATCCTGGAGCCGCTCAGGAAATTCATTTCATTATTCGTCAGAATAAATCAATCACAGGATTTTCTGGCTGTAATAAGTTTTCAGGCAATGTCACTCATACAGAACACCACATTAATATCGGCCCTCTTATGAGTACCAGAAAAGCATGTCCTGCGATGGAGCTTGAAAATACAATTCTAACTCTCCTCTCTAACGCCGATAGTTATCATATCAAGGGAGAACATCTGGAGTTATATTATGGTGAAAAACACAGTGGCAAAATAATCGCTAAATTTATTGCGGTTTATTTTTAAAAATTCATTCTGTAATAAAACAAATAATTAACGAATGGGTAAGGTTAAGTTAGCCGTCAAGCCCTCATTTGGAGGGCTTTCAAGTTCAATAAGCCAGTCATGTGCCTGGGTAAGATGATAGACAATCGCCAAGCCAAGGCCACTTCCGCCTGATTTTGAATTGCGTGACTTATCAACACGATAAAAAGGGTGAAATACTTTTTCAATTTCTTCTGCTGAGATCCCCGGGCCATGATCCGTAATCTTAATAATAATATATTTAGCATTGTTTCGTGTTACTTTCTCACAACTCACAATAACCGGCTTAGCCTCGCCATATCGAATAGCATTTTCTAACAGATTATTAATAATTCGCTTTAAAGCCACTGGATAAACCCATAACTTTTGAATCGAATCTGAGCTGACAACAGGCATTATTAACTCTATATCCACTTTTGAGTGTTGTTGAATTTTATAAATATAACTTTGTATTAAGTCATGCAGATCGAGTTGCTCTGGCTTTTCTTTGGTCAAACAACAGGCAAGTTCCATATAATGCCCAATCATTTCATTCATCAGATGAATATCCTGACGAATTCTCTTAGTCAATTGTTTATTATTATCTTCGGGCAACATTTCAACCGACAGTGCCATGCGGGTTAAAGGTGTGCGTAAATCATGTGAAATGCCCGCCAGCATGACAGTACGGTTTTCCAACAAATCTTTCAACTTTGAGGCCATAGTATTGACACTATGTGCCAACACCCCAAGTTCCTCACAACCTGTTTCTGGAATGGGTTTGGGAGAAAAACCATAAGTCATTTGTTTGACTGAGTTGATTAATCGATTAATTGGCGTGTTCACACAGTAAGCCAAAAACCAGCTGGAGATATATAACATAATAAGCCCGAAGACAATAATCGCAATTATAGCCGCATGAGGTTGTCCTCCCGGTTGATGTAATGGCACTGCAATTTCAAAGAGATGGCCTTGATAATTATACTTTATCCAGTACATATCGTGATTCTTTCTATCACCATAAAAACGTGGCGGGTGTTTCAGTTGTTTGCCCAGTTCATCTTCAAGATAAAAAAGATAGGGTTCATGAGGGCGTGCATTGCTATCAATATCAGCTTCATTATCTACATAGAGCTCAAAGTTATAACGCCTTTTTAATTCTTTGTTAAATGCTTCATGTTCATCGGGCGCAAGTTTTAGCCAGGTTTGAGCGGACATATTCATAATAGCAGCCATCGTCACGGCAGAACTTTTTATGACCGGCATAATGAGAAAGATAATAATGGCTATAATAATAACCGCCTGAAAAAGAAACAAAGTAATACCAATAATTAATCTGGCTCGAGAAAATAATGAGTTGTTTTTTCGTCTCAAAGGGAAGTCGACTCCCTGGCATTTTGTTTACTATCAGGTGCATTAAAACGATAACCAACACTTCTTATGGTTTCAATTAAACTCTGCGAGCTGCTATTTTCACCCATTTTTCGGCGTATTCGGGAGATACACACATCAATGCTTCGATCATAAGGAGAGTGCTCATAGCCCTGAAGCTCTATCATTAAGGTATCACGACTTAATACCTGGTTAGGATGCTTGAGCAAAATTTTCAGTAGCTCATATTCAGAATGAGTTAAGGGTATTGTCCGGTCGTTTTTTGTTAAAGTATGCGCCGTGAAATCGATACAAAAAGGACCAAAACAATAGGCATTTTTAACCTGTGGTTCAATTTTATTCATTTGAACCTGACTTTGGCGGCGACTTAACGCCCTGATTCGGGCCAGTAACTCTCTAGGGTTAAACGGCTTTGACAAATAATCATCAGCCCCCACTTCAAGGCCAACAATCCGGTCAATATCTTCTGAGCGAGCGGAGAGCATTAAAATCCCCACAGAGCTTTGTGCTCGCAGCCGTCTTGCAATAGAAAGTCCATCTTCTCCTGGTAACATTAAATCAAGAATAATAATATCGGCATGATTCTGTGACAGCCAGATATCCATAGTGACAGCATCTTCTACACTGTCTGCGATCAGTCCTTGTTCCTGAAGATAGAGTTGTATTAGTTCCCGAATCCCTGGGTCATCATCTACAATTAAGATTTTTAGTGGTGACATTTTTGTTGTTATTTGATGTTTTTTATAATGTGTAATGAGATTGTAACAATTGGTTACAAATTACATATGCTTAGTCATCATACAGATACACTACTTAGTTATACTAGCACCATAAATACAAAAAAACTTAGTTTAATTAAATAAAATGGTATAAAAAGGGGAACAAAGTGAAAAATATTCTAATCGGCTTTATTGTTGGTATTATTCTTGTCGGTGGTGTTGGCTGGACTCAGATGCCCGGCATGATGATTATTGAATATCAAAGCCCTCATGGCTTAAATGAAACAGTCGAAAAAATTAAAGCCAGTGCGATTGAAAATGGCTGGATTGTTACTGGTCTTAAGCCTTTGCATAAAGCAGTAAAAAAACACATTAATAAAGACATTGCACCCGTCATACTTATTAACATGTGTCAGGCTGATCATGCGTATAACATTCTTAAGGAAGATGAAAACCGGGTTTTATCTGTCATGATGCCATGCACCATCAGCGTCTACGAGAAGACAGATGGTAAAACTTATATAGGCGCAATGAATGCCGGCTTATTAGGCACCATGTTTGGTGGCAGTATTGCCGAAATTATGGGTAAAGTAGTGGCTGAACAACAGCAGACATTTATTAACGCCGCACTGGAGAAGTAAAGAGCCAAAATAATGGTCTAAGTTCACTAGGGGCATAACCGTACTGAACCATTATTTAGTTTTATACAAAAAAGCATCACTGGATATTATCCAGTGATGCTTTTTTATTTTCAAAAAAAATCATACCTTTACTCATACACAAAACATTTAGGGTTTATACCAATAAAACAAAGAATAACCCTTGACACCAATATTAGTAATTGCTAATATTATTAACAAGACAAAAAAGTAAGTCACTTACTTTTTGCTTATTAATTTGAGTTAAGGAGTTTCATATGAAAAAACTAATCATTTTATCATTATTCGCACTTTCATTATCAGCCATCTCTGTACAGGCAAGTGAAACTGAAACAGCGGTACAACCTAGTTATAATTCCGGTTCAGATTGGTGGATAGAAGTTACCCCGGAAGATCCTGATTATGATCTTTATAAAGATGTTCAGGTGAATTGTTTTTGCGGCTAGCTTTAAACAAGCACCCGAAACAAGGCTGAGGAGAATTTTTTGAATTCATTTAATTCACAAATTTCTCCATTTGCTGATTGATCATCAAGACAAGAAGTTATGCTGTCAAAAAACAAGCCCGATTAAAGCAACCGCCTCAGCAATTTCAATTGTTGCTCCCAGAGTATCTCCAGTCATACCACCAATTCGCTGTATCATCATCATTCGTAATGCAATGACAACAATTGCCACGAGCAGCATAGAGAATATATTGGCAAAAATAAAATAAGCCAGGGCACTCACTAATAAGACGGACCATAAAATGGTTTCATTGGGCATATAAGCCAGCAAGGCCGTACCAAGACCTGACTCACG
>WTAX01000532.1 GCA_013139395.1 Gammaproteobacteria bacterium
ATGCCACACTAAAGCAGGCACATATCGACTACGGCCGTTTAGAAAAATTAGCAAAAACCAATCTCGCTTCAAAAGAATTATTAGTACGCGCCAAAACAAAAGTGGCGTTAGATCAAGCAGAATATAATCTGCAGAAAAAACGCCTCAGTTATACACAAATTAAAGTCCCCTGGAGTGGTGTCATCAGTGAACGCTTAGTCGAACCCGGTGATGTGTTACCACTACATACACATTTTATGAGCCTGTTGGACATTTCCAGTCTGATCGTCAATATCTCATTATCAGAACTCTATTTAAGCAAAATAAAGCAAGGCGACGCCATTACTTATCAAATCGATGCGCTGGGGAAAAAGTCCTGGACAGGAAAAATCCTGCGCATTTATCCACAAATTAACGCTCAAACCCGTAAAGGGATTGTTGAAGTTAAATTAGACCCGATTCCACAAGGTGCCCGGCCCGGTCAACTCGCCAGAATCAATCTGGTTACAGAAAAAGAAGCAGTACTGGTGATTCCATTATCAGCCATTCGTTATGATCAACAAGGTGCTTATGTCTTTGTGGTTGATAATGAGCAGAAAATAAAGCGGACTAATATAACCACAGGCAAAAAATATCCACAAAAAATGGAAGTATTAGACGGCCTTAAAGCGGGTGATAGTATTGTAAAAAAAGGCTTATTTGGGCTTCGCTCAGGTAAAAAAGTAAACGTAATAAAATAAACTATGCTGAAACAAAGTCAAACATCCAGTAATATTGCCGCCTGGTCCATTAAACATCCAATCGGAGTCAATATGATTGCATTGGCATTATTGGTATTGGGCTTGTTTATGCTGCAGCGTCTGGGAGTTAATTTATTACCGGACATTATCTACCCTGACGTCAGAGTTCGCATTGTTGACAGCGGTGTGCCGGCTTCTATTATGGAAGATAAAGTCACCCGCCAGTTAGAAGAACAATTAGCCATTACCGAAGGCGCAATTTCAGTCCAGTCCAGAACAACAGAAAGTCGCAGTTCAATTGATTTAAGTTTCCCCTATGGTACCGATATTGATGTGGCCTTACGTGATGCCAGTAACCGACTGGATCGGGCAAAACGTTTTTTACCCGATTCTATTGAACCACCCGTTATTTATAAGCGTGATCCCTCACAAATCCCCGTGATTGAATTTATTGTCAGTTCTAATCAGAAAACACCCATTGATTTGAGAAGTTATGCTGATTACCAATTAAGCAAATGGTTTATTAATCTGCCCGGTGTTGCCTCAGCCGAATTGGGTGGTGGGCTGGTACGAGAGATTCAGGTCATTCTGGATCAGCAGCGCCTAGCCGCTCATCAATTAAATTTTAAAGACATCGAAACACTGATTGACAGTGAAAATCGGGACATAGCAGCGGGAAGAATTTATACCGAATTCGATGAGTTAAGCACCCGTACCGATGCACGTTTTGAGTCACTTGATGAATTAGCACAGCTGCCGCTTATCAGTGAGACAACACAACAAGTTGATGATGCCGTTAAGCTCAATGAAGTTGCCGACATTCTCGACACCCATGAAGATGAACGAGTCAGTATCCGCCTTAATGGCCTGGAAGGCGTAAAACTATCAATACAAAAACAACCTCAGGCCAATACTGTAGCTGTGGTTGATGCCATTAATCAACGCATTAAACAATTAAAAGAAGAACAGCTGATCCCTGAAGATGTACAAATAACACCCGTCGATGATCAGGCGATCTTTATTAAACATGCTTTAAACAATGCCTCACGTGCGGCACTCACCGGTGCTTTTCTTGCCATGCTGGTGGTTTATTTTTTCCTGGGCGATCTGCGTCGCACGTTAATTATTGGTACAGCCATTCCACTGGCCATAGTGATCACCTTTATTATTATGGAGATCACCGGACTCACCTTGAATATAATGACATTGGGAGGTTTAGCGCTTGGCATCGGTATGTTAGTCGATAGTACCATTGTTATGCTGGAAAATATTTCTCGTCACCAGCAGCAAGATGCTGATTCATCTTCACTTGATCCGGCATTGCAGGCAGCCAATGAAGTGAATAGCGCTATTGTTGCCTCAACCAGCACAAATCTGGTTGCGGTATTACCCTTCTTATTTATGAGTGGTCTGGTTGGACTATTATTTAAAGAATTGATCATCACTATCTCAGCCGCCATAGTGTCATCAATGCTGGTATCACTGACCATTGTACCAAGTCTTGCTGCAAGATTAAAACAGGTCACACAGAAGAAACCTAAAAAAGTATTTATTAGCATAGCTAACGCTTATGAAAAGTTTGTCAGTTTTATTATTAAACATGGCTGGCTGCCTTTTGTTATTTTAATTCCTGCCTTATTTTTCAGCACACAACATATTTTTAATGAAAAACAAATATTTTTACCGCAAATTGACGAAGGTCGTGTTTATCTAAGAATTTCAGGTGAACCGGGTATGCGTCTCAATGAAATGAATAACGTGGTGGATAAAATAGAAACGCTATTACTCAAAGATAAAGAGGTTATCACCATCTTTAGTACTATTGGCGGCAGTGTCTTTGGACGTTCACAAAGAGAAAGCAGTAATTCCAGTTCAATAAAAATTCAGCTCACCTCCAGCTCACAAAGAACAATGAGCGCACAACAATGGATCACGTCTATTAAGCCTAAAATTAATGCACTGAATTTAACCGGTATTAAAACACGACTATTTGTACGTGGTGTACGAGGCGTTCGTCTGGGTAAGAGTGATGAAAAAATCAGTATTCGTGTTCAGGGTGA
>WTAX01000536.1 GCA_013139395.1 Gammaproteobacteria bacterium
AGTAAATAATCAATATCTGCCAATTCTATTTGTTCAATATTCTTTGGGCAGGCGCTATTTTCAGTGTCTTCCATCTGAGTGGCAATAGGCAAATATGTCTGACAGGCATTTAAAAATAATAGCATTAATATTAATAAAATCAGTTTGTTCAACATAAACATCTCTATTTTCAGGTACTGCTTTTAGTCACAGGATCCATTTTAACTATTTTGTATGAGTTAAACCAACAAAACTACCATTATTATTTTCTGCCAGCTTTCTCATTAATGCTGAAAATCGGGCTATATTCATTTCTGTGCCAGGATGACTAAATAATACCGGAAATCCAACCGCATTAATACGTACTCTTTTTTTACCCCGGCTGTTTCTACGATTCAACCTGTCAACTGTGTCTAACAGGGACTGTATTGAGCCGCGAGAGAAATCATCACCAAAAACAAATAATGATAGTTGTTTATCGGTCGCATAAAAGTGCTTAATAGCGTATGTGATGCCTTCTTCGGGTGATGAATTAGAAAAAGGCTCCCAGGATGATAATCGTTTTAATATTGAGCGTCTTCTTGCGGGTGTATCACTAATCCATTTACCGGCATATTGACTGAACATATAATCACCCATATCATTCATCACCTGAATGCCTTTTACATTGGGGTGTATGTCTAATATTTCTTTCATTTTTTTTCTAACCAACGGCCAGGCAAAATTTTTCATCGATCCTGAAGTATCAATGATAAAGATAATATATTCACTATTAACACTAATACCCCCCACGGTATTTTGTTTATTGATCACTGGTTTATTTTTTTGCAGGCGGCGCATTTCATCTGTTAATGTCTGTATTGCCTGACTCATTTTTTGTTCTATAATTTTTTGTGCAACTAAGTTCTGACTGCTTTCTTTTGCTTCACCTTTGACGGTTTTCAATTGTGTTAATTTTATTTCATAGTTTTGAGTTATTTGCTGCAGCTGTTGTTCTGAATTGATTAATTCACTCTCTACCTGTTTTATTTCATCCTGTTTAATTATAAGTTGCTGCTGCAGGTCACTGAGCGTCTGTCTTAAATCAGCCGTTGCTTCTTCAACAACAATAGGCTGTGATATCTTGCTTATTACTAATAATAAAATAATGGCACCAAAGCCACAGGAGATCACATCTAAGAAAGACAGATTAAAAATTTCTATCGCTTTTCTCTGCTTATGCTTCACGGCCAGTCTCGACTTGGTGTCATAAAGGATCCATTAGTATCAATAGCTAATTTCCAATATAGTGATGCAGCCATTGGATCACCTTCCATCGGTAATAAAATCGTATTCACTGGAATTCTTGATGGAATAATTTTAATTGCCTTACTAAATAATTCAATTCTTTCAGAGGGAGAGACTTTTCGTTTATTGCTTTTCTTATTACCCTGAGTTGGTAAGCCGTCAGTAATTAAAATAATATTATCAGGTTTTTGTTTTAATTTTAGGTTTGCTGCAAACGCTTTACTTAAATTTGTTCCATTTTCAGGTACTAATTGCTGCAATCGTTTAAACATTCTATTCATATGTGCCTGATCACTGGTTTTTATCCATTGATACGCCTGGTTATCAGCCAGTGATTGAGTCTCTTTGTTAAAACTAACAATTAAAAACTGACTGCTTTTAGGTAAATTGGCCACCATCCATTTAACACTTTCAACTGCCTGCAGCCATTTACGTGCTGATTTTTTTATGCTGTTTGATAGGTTTCTTTTGACAATAATATTAACAATGGTTTCATCTAACATCGAAGCTGAGTTATCCAACAGGATCAATACTCTTTTACCCCCTAATTTTAAACCTGTTAAATACTGACGATGACCATCACCTTCATATTGACGTACTTTATTACCACTTTGCTTTTGAGAAGCTTCATTCTTTTTCTGTTGCTGAATATTTCTTTTTTCAATAGCTTTAATCTCATGCTGCAGATCTTTGACCTGTTTTTTTAATGCCTGAGTCTTACTGCTGTTCCGGCTATTTTTTTTATCGATAGTCTGTAATGATTTATTGGTTTTCGTTAATTTGTGCTGTATTTCCTGCGTTTGCTGATAATTAGATGCTAATAATTTTTGCATATTACTCTGTCGAATAGCTGCCGCCTTAGTCTCGTTGTCAAGTTGCTCGACTTGTATACGCAACTCTTCATTTTTAATTTTATTATCACTGACAATATGTGAATTAATTATCAATACTAATAAGACAACCGCACCAAAACCACAAAACATGATATCTAAAAATGCTAAATTAAAAGAATTAATTGTGCTGTTTTTCTTTTTCATTAAAAATCAATTGGGCTAGCTTCTTAATCTTGAGACTAGATTTTGATCGCAGTAATCTTCTGAATCCAGTACCAGACGTTCCTGTAGTAATTGCAGTTGATGAATAAAAAACATCAGTACGATGGAAATCACCAGTGCAATAAATGTTGAATTAAATGCCACCCCTAATGATTCGGTCACACCGGTTATATCTCCCTCCATTGCTCTATTAGCTTGTGATAAGGCATCACCAATACCTCTAACGGTTCCTATAAAGCCTACCGAGGGAATTGCCCATGCAATATAGCGAATAATGGATAATTCTGTTTCCAGTCTTTGTGCTTCTGATTCACAAATATCTCGCATGGCTGAATGCGCATCATGCACATTGCGTGTCGCAGAAAAACGCTGCACAGTCATTTTTAATGCTCTGGGCAATAAGTAATGATGAATATTCTCCGGGAATTCACTTATTCGTTGTAATAGTGATTTTGTATCTTCCGGCCCTATGGGTAAATCAAACGGTAGCTTTAAGAGATCAACATCTAATAGTTTATTTTGTTTCCATGATGATAAGCCCTTAAAACTCATAATCGCTAATGCCCAGAACATTAAAATAAAGCAGGCTTCCTGTTCATAATCTCTTACTACCACATAAAAATTACGTTTTTGAACATAGGATGTATCCGCAAGCATTGCTTTGTGTTCAGCCTGCATAAAACTATCAGCCTGTGGCCGGATGACAGATATATAGACACTATGAACAATAATAAAGGCAATTAGCAGTGAAAAGATTTGATATATTAATTCCGTTGGAATGTAACTTCTATTATTCATGATTGACACCAATACAGGTTTTTTAATTGTTTAATGTATATTTTTAAATAACGTTTGTTAGCTTATGGTTACTATTTTTATACAATATATATATATATGATTTAAGTAGTTAATTTATATATCAACAGGAAAAGATACTGAACTATCCGCATTTATTTTTTCACTGGGAATAAATTTAACTGGCTTTTTTATCGATTGCTTTATTTTTCTTTCTTTAGAACTTGTTGCTTGCTGTTGTTTTTTTTGCGTTTCTTGTTGTTCATCAGAATATACCAGTGAAAACACAGGTATAATAAAAATACAGAAAAAAATAAGACTAAGCATCACTTTCATATCTTTCATTGAGCATACCTTGCTAATCTAAAACCAATATCATTGGCTTTTTTCTTACTATAACTTCGATAGCTCAATCTTAATTCTGTGATAGATGCATCACGCCAGCTAGCATCTCTCACTACTTTATGTGTTCCTTTTTTCGGGCCTTTTGGATTTAACGAGACTTTATTTCCTGATTGTCCAGAAGTAGGGGAGTAATAATCCTGACACCATTCCGAGACATTACCGCCTAAATCATAAAAGCCCATTTCATTTTTGGCATAACTTCCAATCGGTGCTGAGACACTTTGTTGATCATTATAGCCGCTAATCGTATTAGTGATATGTGTGCTGGCAGAATCATCTGCAAAGTTGCCGCTACCGTTTATAGGTGGATAATTACCATTCCAGGAATATTTTTTTTGATTTTTTCCTCTTGCCGCTAAAACCCATTCTGCTTCAAAGGGTAATCGATAGCCTTTATTGTCAGCATTGATATCAACCGGGCTCATTTTTCCATTTTCTTCTTTGTAATAGACTTCAATTGATTCTCGTTTACTTAACCAGTTAGCAAATCTGGCGGCATCCTGCCATGAAACATTAACTACAGGTTGATTATTCAGGTTAAGTGATTCATTATTTGTACTGCCTGAATTATGTGATTTTTTAAATTGTCGGTATTGTTTATTGCTTATCTCTTTTTCTGATAAATAATAAGCATAGTTTAATTGTATTTTATGTTCACTTTCATTGGAGCTTCGACCTGCTTCATTTTTCCTGGAACCCATCTTAAATAGTGCAGGCTGAACTAATATCATTTTTTGTTTGATGATATTTCGATAATTTTTGTTGTTTCCTGAATGGTTTTTATTATCATTTTTTTTATTTACAGTTTTAGTGACACTCGCCGATGATTTCTTCACACTATTTTTTTTCAAGATAAAGCTAATATTTTTACTATAAGCATTAATGGTAATTTTTTTACTTTGTGTCTGATATCCTTTTGCCTGAACTTTAAGTAAATGATTTTTATTTGTTAAATTGAATTTTCCGGAATTTTCTTTTTGTTTTTTTCCATCGATATATAAGTCTGCATGTTTCGGTGAGACGCTGATAAAAACCAGACCTTTTTTTGCTGTTAATTTAAACTCTTCTTCTATACTTATCTCTGGTTCTAATTTAACTATTTTTTTAGTGGTTTCAAAACCCTGTAAACTTAATTCAATTGTATGTTCCTGATAGGGGCTTAGTTTTAATGTTTGGGGTGTTTTACCAAGATACTGATCATCAACACGTATAATACTTTGTGAAGGGATTGAGCTTAAGTGTAAAATTCCATCTTCCGGCTCAAGCTCAAATGGTTTAAGACTCAGTTTATCTCCCGCCTTAATTGTAACTTGTTCTGTTTTTTCTTTAAATTTTTCCTTAGTGGCAAGAATAGTATACTGGCCTGTAATTAATTCAATTTCTGTTACACCATTGATAACATTGTCATAAACTACTGATTTATTATCACTTGCTGAAGTGATAATTATTTTTGTCTCTTTTTGTGATGATTCGAGCCTCGCTATTCCCCAGTTTTGTTGTAATTTAATTTTGTATTTTTGCTGTTGGTTCTTTCCTTCAACCTTAATTTTTTGTTCATAGGCTTTATAGCGCGGATTAATAATCCTTACATTATGTACTCCCTTATCCACTTCATATTGACGTAAAGTCATTTCATTGCTTGTATGGGCTAATAATATATCATCAATATAAATCTCATTATTTTGTTCAGGGTTTATATCAAACTGAATAATTCCCGGTGTTTCTTTCATGGTAAAGGAAAAGTCATTATTTTCAACATTAATATCCAATGTACTACTAAGCGTTTTATATCCAATTTTTTTAGCTTCCAGTATGTATTTACCACTGAGCATAATATAGCGCTGATCAATTTTTATAGCAGGTAGAAAGCCTTTTAAATTGATGCTATCAGCCTCTGGTTTAATATTAATAACAACTGTTTGTGCAAATAAAACAAAACCTGCTGCCAGCATTAGCAGTACTAATAACACTGGAATTAATTTATATTTTGCTATTTTGTTTTTTGCACGATCAGGTTTCGTAGGACTCATCTTAAAATCTTTTAAAACTGATGTTTTTTGTTGCTGATTGTTAATGTTATTATTATACTTATCACTATTCAGGGGGGGAATGATAACAGGGGCTTCAGGTTTTTTTGTGACTGTCATTAATACCTTATCACCTGAAACACTATAAATAATTATCATTTTTTCAATTTGTATTATATCGCCTGATTTTAACCATACCGATTTTTTTATTATTTCATCATTATGAAATATGGTACCACTTATGCCATCTTCATCTGGCTGAAAAAATAAATGATTGTCTTCTTCTGCAATATAACCGAAGATTTTTTTTTCTTGCTCCTTTTTTGTTTGTTCTTTTTTTGCTTGTTCACTTTTTAATAGTTCAGAGTTTTCATTAAGTGGTGCTATTAACAGTTGTCTTTCTTCTTGTATGAAATAAATTTTAAGCGGCAAATCAGCAGAACACATTTCTATATGTTCTTTTTTATCATCATAGAAAATTTCTATCAATCGTGTCATATTGTTTCTTTACACTTTACATTGAGTATAATTAATTGATCGGCGGCAGTTATGACTACCTTCTTTCTAACATCACGATATCCCTCTCTTGAACCTACTATAGTATAATGACCTGGTCTTAATGTTAGTTTCTTTTCTGTTAATTTTCCAAAGCTGCCAACTTTATATATAGAGATTTCTGTTAAATTATCTGATTGTATTGTGACTTTTATTGGTATCGATGCTTCGTTTATGATCTTCTCTGCTGTTGAGATTTTTCTTGTTAATCCTGGTGTTGTACTTAAGGGATATAACAGTTGCCGTTTTTCTTTAAGTTCACTCTTTATCAACTGGATTGAATTTTTTGCATTAGTTAATACTTTATCATCACTTAAACGTTCTGGTTTTTCTACAATATTATTGAGTATTGTATTTAGCTTCAGGTAAACATTTGCACGTTGTTTTTTTACTATAATACTATTGATGTTAGCATCTATGGATAATATTTTTTTATAAACATTTATTGCCTGCAGCCATTGTTCATTTTTTTCTTCTTGTTGAGCAGTTTGTATTAAGTTATTTATTGTTAGTTGTTTTCTTTTATCAGTAATTCTTTGTTTAAGCTCTTTTATTACAGGTTCATTGGCTTTTAGCAGTCTGGCTACTGTCAGGTTTTTTTCTGCACGGTTAAAGTTATTTTTTTCTATTGCGGAAAGTACTTCGCTGATATTTTTATTAAATTCTTTCTCTAACGTTTCTTCTTCTAGCTTTTGTTTTAATACAGTTTCTTCTTCATTTTTTTTATTTACCAACTCAAGCTCAGCAGCTCGTTCTTTTTTTTCTTCAGTGTTAATTTCTGCTTCTTTTAGAAACTCTTTTTTTTTCTCTTCCTCTACGATTTTTTTTATTGGTTCACTGAATTCTTTAGTTACCTCTTTTTCTTCTTTGTCCTTATTAATTATTATTGTTTTTTCAGGTATCTTTTTGGGTTCACCAGTAGGAGGGGAGGAGGGTGGTGATAATAATAAACTTATTATAATTAAGATCAGACATATAATAGTACCCAGAAGTATTAGAATCAGGCTAGAAGATTTATTATTACTGGAAATACTATTTTCCATATCTTCTTTTATCTGTGCTTCCACACTGGAAGAGGGTGCTTTCAGGTTCACTTTGTCCAATTTGTTAACTCATTTTATCTTTTAATTGCTTTTTCCAAGACCCTTAGAATCCAGTTTCTTTATGATAGATTTTTTTTAATAATTGTCGCCACTTACCATATTGCTGATCGGCAGTCCCTGTCAATTTCATGGTTTTTCCATCAACATCAATAACAACCGGCTCTACTTCTATTTCAAAAGATGCCCCTAATTCTTCAATTACTTCTTTATTTATTTCACTTTCTTTACTTGTTTGAATTCCACTATAGACAGCATAACCACCACCGGCAATCATTACTGTTCTGAGTGCACCCGTTCTATTAACTACATCTGAATTTTTTGATGCTCCTAAGGCTATAGCACCAATAATTGCCACTGCACCCAATATTTTTTGTGTTAGTGCTTTTCGCTCGATTTCCCTGATACTTTCTAATTCTTCACATCTGAATTTTCGCCAGTTATCATAGCTATCCCAGATATCACTATAATAGACATCATAATAATTATTAAGAGTATCGATGAGCATGTCATCTCTGGCTTTAATTGAACGTACTCTTGCCAACATAGTGTCATTATCTGATGGTAATTTTCTTAAATGGAATTTTCCTTCTTTATCTTTTGCAATGTAACTTGAAAAAGTTTCAGCTGCCATAAAGTTAGCAAATCTCAGTTCAGCAATTTCTTTAATGCGTTTAATTTCAGCGCTCTTTATTTGTAGTCTGTATTCTATAATATCATTGGATATTTCATTATATATGTTCTGAAATCTATCGTTTCTTTCTGCTTCTGTAATTTTTTGTTGATCGACTCCCACAGTTTCTTCATAGTTTTTTTCAAACCATTTATTATTACCGGCATCAAATACTTCTATTGCTAATTCTATATTTTCACCATCAGAATTAATGATTTTTCCTTTAACTATAACTTCACTGCCTTCATTATCATCAGGCACTACTCTTACGTTCCCCCAATAACCTGTTCGCTGCATCGTATATTTTAAATGTATCGGCATAAAACGGGCTTCAGCACTTCTTATTTCTTCTGATAAACCTCTTTTATCATCTTCATCTGTAGGCAATTCACCTGGTTCAAATTGTTTTATTGATACATTTAATAATTCACTTTCTTTTATTTCATAAGGAGCCATTATGGGTTTTACATCTTCTTTTACATTATATAGTACTGTTGAACAGGCATTTAACATCAGAATAACGATGAGTAAACTCACAAATTTAGCTTTATTTATTATTTTTGAGCTATTGTTTGTTAGAGTATTTATTGCAACTGCTCGTTTTAGTTTGTTATTCTGTTCCATCATTCTTTGCCGATTGTCCGTTTATACTTATAGTATTCATCCCAGAGTTTTTCTTTAAGTTCCGGGTTAGTTTCATTTTCTGCTGCTTCTTTTAATTGTCTTGCTACAATATCATCATCAATTTCATCTAATTTCTTTCTCTTATAGCTTTTATTTTTTGCCTGGTTATTCTTACCTTTTGAGCGAGAATTCTCACTAGTGGTATTCTGTTTATTGCTATTGCTATTGCTATTTTTTTCTTTTCCTGCTTCTTTATTGTCCTCTCTACTTGAATCAGCTGCATCACCTGTTTCTTTGCCTGATAAATTTTCTGTACCGTTGACGTCGCTACTTCTATCACTTCCCTGAGCAGCTTTATTCTGGTTAATTTTGGCTATTTTTTCATCTTCTATCAATAACATCTCATCAAATTCTCCCAGGGCAGTCATAAATTCGTCATCTAATGATTCTATTTTTTCTTTTGTTGTTTGATGATTATCATTTGTATTTGCTTCCATGTGATTTGTACTACAAGCTAAGTCCTGTACTGATTCTTCCCCGTATTCCTTAATTAATTTAGTACAATAACTGTTTATCTTGAATGATAGATAATCTATAAATATTGAATACTCTTTTATAATTGTCTTATCTTTAATCGGTGAGTATTGTGCTAATAGTAATTCTTGATATTTTTTTCTGGTAATATCCAGGGCAGTAATTGTTTCACTAACGCTTTGATAATTATTAGAAAATTGTTTTTTAGAATAGGTATTCAGGGAATAGGCTGCCTTGTTTATGGTGATTAATATAAACAGGGCAATTATGCAGGCAGTTATTTTTTTTTTCATTGAACATCCATTATCCTCGCATTAACTACAATCCTTATAATTGTAGTTAAGTTTTACTCTCTATTATATACACAGCTAATATTAAGTTTATTTTTGCGAACAGTATATCAATCCATAGCTTAATGAATAATGAATCACTTAAATATCAATTATTTAAATATCAATGTTACTCACTGACAGGGCATTGCTTTCAATAAACGCTCTGCGTGGTTCAACATGATCGCCCATCAGGGTGGTAAAGATCTCATCTGCTGCTACTGCATCTTCAATTCTTACCTGCAATAAACGCCTGACATTGGCATCAAGAGTGGTTTCCCATAATTGTTCCGGGTTCATCTCTCCTAATCCTTTATAGCGTTGAATATGCTGACCACGCTTTGATTCATTAAATAACCAGGCATGAGCTTGTTCAAAAGTATCTATTTGCTTACGCTTTTCACCACGTTCTACAAATGCTTCACCCTCGGTTAATAAACCATCTAATTGCTCAGAGAAATTCATAATTGTTGAATATTCGCCTGATCTAAAGAATTCCACAGGGATAATAAAATTATGCAATACACCATGACGTATTTCATGAACATGAATTTCAAAGCCATTATCCTGTCCTTCTTCTATTTCTTCCTGATTAACCTTATCAACAAGAAGTATTTCAAATTTCAGGGATACACTTTCTTCCTTATTCATCTCTTTATTGAGTTTTATAAGCCAATTTTGTACGGCTGATTTGTTTTTTGCATCTTCAGCCGACAAACGATCAACTGTCATTATATTATTAAGGAATGATTGATTATAACGACTTGCTAAACGAGTTTTTATACCATTAACTGATAATAAATTTTTACTCAGTTCTTCTAATGCGGTACCACTAATAGGTGGTACGCCTTCAGCAGGGTAGAGTGCGGCTTTTTGTAATGCGACTTGTAAGAGATAATCATTTAATTCAGCATCATCTTTTACGTATTTCTCCTGCTTGCCTTTTTTGATTTTATACAAAGGTGGCTGAGCAATATAAATATAGCCATTTTCAACTAATTCGGGCATTTGTCTATAAAAGAAGGTTAACAGTAATGTACGAATATGTGATCCATCAACATCCGCATCGGTCATAATAATAATACGGTGATAACGCAGTTTTTCGACATTAAATTCATCTTTACCAATACCAGTTCCTAATGCTGTGATCAAGGTACCGACTTCGGCTGATGAAAGCATTTTATCAAAACGGGCTTTTTCTACATTAAGAATTTTACCTTTTAGCGGTAAGATTGCCTGAGTTCTTCTATCTCGTCCCTGCTTGGCGGAACCACCAGCAGAGTCCCCTTCCACTAAAAATAGTTCAGATAAAGCGGGATCTTTTTCCTGACAATCTGCCAGTTTACCGGGCAAGCCGGCAATATCCAAAGCACCTTTACGACGTGTCATTTCTCGTGCTTTTCTTGCCGCATTTCTTGCTCTAGCCGCATCTACAATTTTTGATGCAATGGCTTTTGCTTCACTTGGATTTTCAGCCAGAAAATCCTGTAGCTTATCTGCCATAACTGATTCAACAGCACTCTTCACTTCTGAAGATACCAGTTTATCTTTTGTTTGTGATGAAAATTTTGGATCAGGTACTTTTACTGATAATACAGCAGTCAAACCTTCCCGGGAGTCATCGCCTGAAGTAGATACTTTGGCTTTTTTAGCTATACCTGACTGTTCGATATATTGATTTAATGTTCTTGTCAAAGCTGAACGAAATCCCGCCAGATGGGTTCCGCCATCTCTTTGAGGAATATTATTGGTATAACAAGTAATATTTTCCTGGTAGGTATCGTTCCACTGTAAGGCGACTTCAACATTGATATCATCTTTTTCACTAGTAAAATATACGATATTATTATGTAATGTTGTTTTATTTCTATTGAGATGTTCTACAAAGGCTTTAATACCACCTACATATTCATAGGTATCTTGCTTATCTGCTTCACGTTCATCTTTTAAATTAATACGAACACCGGAGTTTAAGAAGGATAATTCTCTCAGACGCTTAGCTAATTTATCATAATGGTATTCAACATCGGTAAAGATTTCTCGACTGGGTAAGAAGTAAATTTCTGTTCCAGTTTTATCAGTATCACCAACCACATTTAGATCACCCTGAGGTTCACCTAATTCATAGAATTGTTCATGAATTTTTCCATGCCGATAAATTGTGAGCTTTAGTTTTTCTGATAGAGCATTAACTACTGAGACACCAACACCATGTAAGCCGCCAGAAACTTTATAGGAGTTATCATCAAATTTTCCACCCGCATGAAGTACAGTTAAAATCACTTCTGCAGCTGAACGTCCTTCTTCCTCATGTATATCAACCGGTATTCCACGGCCATCATCATTCACAGTTATTCCGCCATCAGAGTGAATGATAACATTAACATTTTTACAATGTCCGGCAAGTGCCTCATCAATTGAGTTATCAACAACCTCAAATACCATATGATGTAATCCTGAACCATCATCAGTATCACCGATATACATTCCTGGTCTTTTTCTAACTGCATCCAGACCTTTTAATACTTTAATATTCGAAGAATTGTAGGTATTCTCTTCGCTCATAAAATCTTGAACTCCATTTGATGGGATAAGGGTTTATATTAAATCTATTTATTTAAAATCATTTGATTAATCAACTGACAAGTACTTCAACCATTATACTCCATCTTTTCTTAATCTTCTTCTTTTAGTTCGCATATTGTTTGCTCACTATTTACTTTATTTTTGTAATTTTATTCACAACTTATCCACAGTTTTCTAACAACTTTATTCATTATGTTTCACGTGAAACATTTTATGTTCAGCATTTTTAAGAAAACTAAATCTGCTTTTGTTAGTGGTTGTAGCTATTACCTGACAATCAAGTGTAGCTAGTATAGTAAATAATATTTCTAAATTTTTTGAATCAAGCTCACTATCAATATCATCTAATAAAAGCAAATTATGAATTCGCATATTATCAATTTCAATTAGATAACGAAATTGAGCTAAGATAAGACATATTATAACAATCTTCTTTTGACCTCTTGAGAGAATATCTTTTGCAAGATTCTTATTTATGCTAATTCTTAATTCACATCTATGTGTACCGTAACGTGTAAATCCAGCAGATACATCTTCATTAAGTTTTGTCTCTAAATATTCGGCATAGTTTAATTCTTTGCTCCAGCCTTGATAATAGTTCAAGGAGATCTGTTCGGATAATGAAGAAGAAAATAATGATAAATATTCATTAAAATATGATGTAATATTTAACACTTGTCTGGAACGGTATTCATTCAATTTATTATTAAGCTCAATTAATTGAGGATTCCAGCAATTAATTAATTCTAACTGTTGAGCACTTAATTTATTATTCTTTTTGAAGTTATTTGAAGATTTTGAGAGAACATTATTCCTATTGTTTAGAATTTTTTTATAGGATCTCCAATCAGATAAAAAAGAATGTTCCACGTGAAACACTCCCCAATCTATAAATTTTCGGCGTATAGATGGCCCGGCATCTAATAAGGTAAAACTTTCAGGTGTAATTAATC
>WTAX01000317.1 GCA_013139395.1 Gammaproteobacteria bacterium
TAAAACAGTTTCTAAAATTACTACTATTAACCTAGAATAATCAGTTGGCATCGTAGCGAAACAGTCTTAGGTGCTGGAGATTAAGGGTTTTACAGGTTATTTTGATTTTATTCGTAGTCATCCTACGAGTGAAGTCAAAATATTCTGGAAAGCCCTTAAGATTCAGTGCATAAGGCTGTTGCAGTAGATGCCAACTGATTATTCTAGGTTTAAGCCAGTAGTTAAAATTTATTTAAGGAAATTCTTATAAACGATTCTAAGAGTGAATGAATTATACCTCAGATTCAGTTATAATGGCGCCTTTTTACGAACAAGAATTACAAAGCCGGTTTACCACAAAAGACGGCAATAAAGGATATTATGAAAGTTATTTCTGCTAATCTGAATGGTATACGTGCTGCTGCAAAAAAAGGTTTTTTTGAATGGATGCTCAAAGAATCTCCTGATGTGGTTTGTATTCAGGAAACTAAAGCCCAGCTTGATCAGTTAGATGCCCCTGTTTTTTCCCCTGCCGGCTATTTTAAGTATTTCTTTGATGCGCAGAAAAAAGGCTATAGCGGTACGGCTATTTATTCAAAAAAAGAGCCTGATTTTATTACCACCGGCCTGGGTTGGGACGTTGCCGATACGGAAGGACGTTATATTCAGGCAGACTTTGGTGATTTAAGCATTGCTTCACTTTATTTGCCTTCCGGATCTTCCCAGGACGAGCGCCAATTATTAAAAATGGAATTTCTGGAGCAATTAACACCCATACTTAAAAAAATGGCTCAAAGCGAACGCCAGTACATTGTTTGCGGTGACTGGAATATTGTGCATAAAAGAATTGATATTAAAAACTTTAATGGTAATAAAAAACGTTCCGGTTGTTTACCCGAAGAACGTGCCTGGTTAGATAAGCTTTTTGGTGATGAAATAGGACTATGCGATGGCTTTCGTGTACTTAATGAAGAAGCTGAGCAATATACCTGGTGGTCAAATCGTGGACAGGCATGGGCAAATAATACCGGATGGCGCATTGATTATCAGGTCATTTCTCCGTCACTTGTTCCCTTATTAGAATCCACCTCAATTTATAAAGATCAGCGTTTTTCCGATCACGCTCCTGTACTTATGACTTACAATAAAGATCTTTAATAACAGTTAAATATACCCTGACAGGAATATCTTATGAGTACCTTGTATGCCAGTTGAAATCTCCTATATTACTGCTTTTTTTGCCGGTTTACTCGGTGGTGTTCATTGTCTGGGTATGTGCGGCGGCATTGTCGGCGCTTTGACATTCGGCATCAAGCAGGATAATGAAGCCATCCCTGTCAACTCTCCAGGCAAAGATGCGGCTTCGACTAAATCTTCAAAAAATCTATTTCCCTATATTCTGGCTTATAATGGCGGGCGCTTATTCAGCTATACGATAGCGGGACTACTCGTTGGCGGCATCAGCATGCTGGCCTCTAATTTGCCGATGTTAAATAATTTACAATTCATTTTACAAATATTTGCCGCCGTCTTTATGATTGCCCTGGGTTTATATATTGGCGGCTGGTGGTTTGGTTTGCGAAAAATAGAAAAAGCCGGCGGCATGCTCTGGAAACGCATTGAGCCTGTCAGTCGTCAGTTTATTCCAGTTAAATCACCATCTCAGGCATTTATTTTAGGCACATTATGGGGTTGGCTGCCTTGCGGTTTAGTCTATACCATCTTAATCTGGGCTATCTCTACAGGCAATGCAATTGAGGGAGGCTTATTAATGCTCAGCTTTGGCTTAGGCACCTTGCCTCTATTACTGGCAATGGGTATATTTGCCACCAGCCTGTCCAGTTTTATTCGAAAAAACTGGGTAAGGGCTTTAGCTGGCGGGATCATTATTGCATTCGGTATCTTTTCTCTGTTTAATCTCAGTATACGTATGCAGACTTAGAATTTTTTACTGAATTTAATTTCATATTTTTCTTTACTGCCTTCTGGTTTTATATCAATAGAAAAATTGACTACTTCTTTGCTCTGCACACCAATTTGTGCAATATAATAAACAGCCTGTCCTTCTTTAATTTCTCTAAACTCCAGTGCTCTGGTCTGGCCCATTAGATTTTTTAATTGGCCAGTCACTTGAGATTTGACCCCTGTTGGTACGCCAGCACCTTTTTCCATCACTGAAATATTGATCATGGCGTAATTTTTACTACGCTTCAGACCATATTGTTTGGTCATCTGAGGAGGTAGTGAATCAGTAGGAAAGGCATTGTAATAAACAATATGATCGGCATATTCTTTGGCATTTTCTGCCTGAGAAACAGTTCCTATTATTAAAAAAAAGAATGCTAAAGACAGAATAAGTGTTTTTTTCAGGTTTTTCATAAGTTTTCTCCGGTAAACTCTTTGTTTTATTATGTTCTTAGAGTAGATGCTTTTTTAATAATACGCAATGAGTATTTACCGAAGAAACTGAAAAAAAGGAGTTATGTTTCTAGAGAGGTCTATTAAGGAGAGGAATTTACAGGTTACAATCAATGGCTTACGATTTACCAATAAAGCGTAAGCCATTAGCAGAGTTATGCTTTTTTCGGACGTGATGCACGCTTACGTGCATTTTCAGTCAATAAACGCTTACGAATTCGCACACTTTCTGGCGTCACTTCAACTAGTTCATCTTCATCAATGAATTCCAGAGCCTGCTCCAGAGCCATCTTAATAGGTGTTGTCAAAGTCACTGCTTCATCTGTTCCAGAGGCACGTACATTGGTTAATTGCTTGGCTTTTAATGCGTTAACCACCAGGTCATTGCTGCGTGAATGAATACCAATAACCATACCTTCATAGATATCAACACCACTACCAATAAAGAGACGACCACGCTCCTGTAGATTAAACAAACCAAAAGCAACGGAAGCCCCCTGACCATTACTGATCAGAACACCTTTGTCACGTTTAGCAAAATCACCCGCAATCATAGGGCCATAATGAGAATAGTTATGATAAAACAAGCCGCTGCCCGATGTTTGTGTCATAAATTCAGTCTGAAAACCAATCAATCCCCTTGATGGCACAATATATTCCAGTCTTACCCGGCCTTTACCGTCAGGAACCATATTGGTCAGTTCGCCCTTAACTTCACCCATTTTTTCCATGATGCCGCCCTGATGCTGCTCTTCCACATCCAGCATCACTTCTTCAAATGGTTCGCTCATAACTCCATCAATTTCTTTGGTGATTACTTCTGGTCTGGAAACACCCAGCTCAAAACCTTCACGGCGCATATTTTCAATCAGAATACCCAGATGCAGTTCACCACGACCGGAAACTTTAAACTTGTCAGGATCTTCTGTCTGTTCAACTCGAAGGGCTACATTATGCAGCAGTTCTTTTTCTAATCGATCTTTAATCTGGCGAGAGGTGACAAATTTGCCTTCACGTCCGGCAAAAGGTGAGTTGTTCACCTGAAAGGTCATGGCGACCGTTGGTTCATCAACTTTCAATGCAGGCAATGCTGCCACTGAATTAGGATCACATAGGGTATCTGAGATATTAAGACCGTCAATACCACAAAATGCGATAATATCACCCGCCTGAGCTTCTTTTACTTCAATTCTTTCCAGTCCTTTGAAACCAAACAGCTTCAACATACGGCCTTTACGTTCTTTACCCTCATGATCAATGATGACCACCGGTGTATTGGCTTTAATGGTACCCTGCTTGATACGGCCAATACCAATAACTCCTATATAGCTATTGTAGTCCAGGCTAATAACCTGCATCTGAAATGGTGCATTAATATCGACATCCGGTGGTGAGACTTTATCAACTATGGTTTGAAATAAAGGTGTCATATCGCCTTCACGTACATCATCTTCAAGTGAGGCATAACCGTTAATTGCTGAAGCATATACGATAGGGAAATCAAGCTGATCATCTGTACCACCCAAACGATCAAATAGCTCAAAAGTCTGGTCTATCACCCAGTCAGGACGACCACCATCACGGTCAATTTTATTCACCACTACAATGGGATTTAAGCCGAGTTCGAATGCCTTTTGTGTCACAAAACGAGTTTGCGGCATGGGGCCTTCAACTGCGTCAACTAATAAACAAACACAATCGACCATAGATAGCACCCGTTCAACTTCTCCACCAAAGTCGGCGTGTCCCGGTGTATCTACAATATTAATATGGTAGTCATTCCACTCAATAGCTGTATTTTTGGATAAAATAGTGATGCCGCGCTCTTTTTCCAGATCGTTTGAATCCATCATCCGTTCAGATATTTCCTGACGGTCATCAAATGTACCGGATTGTTTCAGTAGCTCATCTACGAGCGTGGTTTTGCCATGGTCAACGTGTGCGATAATGGCGATGTTTCTGATTTTACTAATATCTTTCACTGTGAAAGTCCAAAAATAAGCTATAGTTAATAAATAGTTTCAACCTGGGTAAGATC
>WTAX01000380.1 GCA_013139395.1 Gammaproteobacteria bacterium
CGTCAGGAAAATCTGCTGCAGCAAAGCCAGCATAAAATTCAGCAAAAACAGCAGGAAATTGATGCGCTGCACTCTCACAAGATCACCTACCCGCATTATGTGCAGGCGGCATTAAGTGCTCTTGAACAGCAATGCCCTGAATCTGATCCCCGGGTGCTATGTGATTATATTGAAGTCCTGGAGCCAGAATGGCAAATGGCTATTGAAGGTTATCTTGGCGGCGCACGCTATTCAATTCTGGTTGAAGAAGACTATGAAGCACAGGCTATTCGTATTGTCCGTAATATGCCCGGCGGAAACCGCATTCGTGCCAGAGTCATTCAGGGAAGTCGTGCTCGAAAGGATATGCAGCGCTTAGATGTACGCAGCGATTCTATTGTTACTATTATGCAGTTTGAACATAAAACCGCAGAATATTATTTAAAAGCCTCTTATGGCAATGTGCTGCGAGTGGCTGATGCTGAAGCACTGCGTGCAACAGCACGAGGTATTACTCCTGATGGTTTAGCTTCGGGCAGCTATAGTATGTGGCGTTGTGACCTTTCAGATGCTGAATTAGTCTTCGGGCAGGGCGCGCGTGAACGGGCATTGATTGCCAAACAGGCGGAGTTAAATGTACAGCAGGATGAAGTTAATAAACTGCATCAGACATTCCAGAATAATAAACAGATATTTAGTCTGCTGGAAGCAATTAAAGCAGTCAATTATGTCAGTATTATTCATACCATGCTGGAATATCACCGACGCTTAAAACAGGCTGAAACTGCTTTGGCCAATCTTGATCTGAGCAGCTTTGAAACCTTAGAACAAGAGTTAATTGAGCGTAAAGCCGATTATGATGAATTTGATGAGCAGGGAAAAAACCTGATTAAACAATTAGGCGGCTTGCAGGTTGAGCAGAAAAAACAAAAAGAAAAAGTCAAAGAACTGGATGAAGCACAGGATCAATTACAAATTGAATTAGAGCAGCATGAAGAAAAACTGCAGAAAATCAGTGCTGTGCAGACAGATTTTAATACTGAAGAGGTATTAAATCAGGCTGATGAACGTGCGCAGCTGGCAGGTATAGAAATCGACTTTATAGCAGAGCTGGAACTGGCTCGTGAGCGACTGAGTAAAATAACCATTACTATTGAGCACTCTGTGATGGAACATAATCAGCATTGTAAAAACTATGATGCCATTGTTTATGATTCAGATACCTATGCTCTGCACAGCCACGAGTTTTTTAAACGTATCAATCAACTGCTTGGTGAAGTCGATGCCATTAAGAATCGTTTAAAAAATAATGTACTGGCTGAAAAACAGGAAAAACTCAGCAGTTTAAAAGAAGATTTTAATACCGCTTTTGTCACCAATCTGTGTCATTCAATTTATCAGGCCATCAATGATGGCAAACGTATCCTGGACGATCTCAATGAGGAGCTGGCACATCATCGCTTTGGTACCGATCGGGAAAGTTTTCGTTTTGCTTATACCTGGGTACCCGAATTTCGTGAATATGAACGCTTTTTTAAAGAAGTGATACAACAGCCGAATCTGGGTGACGGTACTACTCTGTTTAATGCTGAATTGTCAGAAAATGCCCAAAAAATTCGTGATAAGCTGCTGGCGATGCTGCTTGACGAAGATGAGCAAAAAGCCATGCGGGAATTAGAACGCATCAGTGATTATCGAAATTATCGTAACTATGAAATTTACAAAGAGCCTGAAGGCAAGCAACCGATTCCCCTGAGCCGATATGGTACAGGCTCAGGCGGCCAGTTGGAGACTCCGGCGTATATTATTCGTTCTGCGGCAATTACTTCCGCATTTCGATTTAATGAAGGCAATAATCATTTGCGTATGGTGATGGTTGATGAAGCCTTTTCAAAAATGGATGAAGCCCGTTCAAGAGAAGTGATTAATTACCTGACCAATACTCTGGGGCTGCAATTGATCTTTATTATGCCCACCAGTAAATCAGGGCCGTTTATGGATCTGATCAGTAACCAGTTTGTGTTTAGTAAATGCCCCACCACAAAAGCCAGAGGTGAGCTGCAAACCCGTATGCTGGTGGATCGCAAAATCTGTGATCAGGATAAGCTGAAAGAGCTCTGGGCAAATCATCGAAAAACGATTCGCCATCAGGCGATGTTAGACTTTATGGAAGAGATTTAACTTATGACACTTAATGCATTTTTAGAAAAATTACAAAATAACCCTGAAAACGTTGAATTTACCGATACTATGGCTGTGATAGATGAACTTTATGATTTTACAGAAACAGAATTTAACAATGGCAATTTATTAAATAAATCCGGTGAAAATTCAGGTTCGTGCAAATTATTTGCTTTTGCTCAATTACAACAATTATCTCAAAAACAAACTCTGGCGTGTTTTGGTGCTTACTATCGAGATGATGTGTTAAAAAATCCTGATGGCACAGATCATCAGAATATACGCAATTTTATGAAATATTCCTGGACTGGTATCTCATTTGCAGAGATGCCTTTGAAAAAAAATTGAATTAATTTGAACTTATAAGAAAAGTACTGGTCTGAGTTATAGTGGCGCAAATGTTAATGACAGTTAACGCCTTGCGGACACTTCACTTAATCCCTTTTCTTTGCCCCACTCTATGTGGGGCTTTTTTTTTGTTCTAACTCTTTTTATTCCAAATGAAACCAGTTATTTAACACCTCTCTCGCTTCATCGACACCGGTTTTCTTTAAGGCAGAAAATAATTGCACTGTGGTGCCGGGGTAATCTGTTTTAAGAGTACGCTGCACATTGAGCAAAATATTTTGTGCGGCACCACGTTTAAACTTATCAGCCTTGGTGAGTAGAATATGGGCTGGCATACCGGCCTTTTGACACCACTGCAGCATCAGACAGTCGTACTCAGTAAGCGGTCGGCGCACATCCATTATCATCATAACGCCTTTTAAAGAAGAGCGTTCAATTAAATAACGTTCCAGAAGAATCTGCCAATGTTGTTTGACAGAAATAGGTACTTTGGCATAACCATAACCGGGCAGATCGACAAGGTGTCGAGCAGGATCAATGGAAAAATAATTGATCATTTGAGTTCGACCGGGAGTCTTAGATGTCCTGCAGAGACTTTTAATATCTGAGATGGTATTAATCGCACTGGATTTTCCGGCATTAGAACGACCGGCAAAAGCCACTTCAATGGCATTATCGTCTGGTAACTGGCTCCAGTTATTGACACTAAGTAGAAATTCGGCACTACGGTAATGATTAGGTTTTACGGGTGGTTTTTGTGACATGTTAAGTTTTTGTTCAGTTAAATGATGATAAGGTTAATTTGAAATCAACTTGTGAAATCAACTTGATTTTTAGGTCTGTATATTCAGCAGAATATTGGCACAGATCAATACAATGGCTATTTTAGCACTTAATTATGAACAAATGTTGGTCAAGAGCTCTTCTTTTGTGTAAAATAGCCCAAATTTTTTCGTATCATT
>WTAX01000161.1 GCA_013139395.1 Gammaproteobacteria bacterium
ATTTCACCAGGCCAACCACTATATGTATTGTTTTATGCACTTGGAATTTTCTTCTTCTGCTTTTTCTACACCGCGATTATGTTTAATCCAAGAGAAACTGCTGATAATCTGAAAAAATCCGGCGCATTTATTCCAGGAATCAGACCCGGAGAAAACACATCACGTTTCATTGATGCGATCATGAGTCGTTTAACACTGATTGGTGCTGTTTATATCACGGGTGTTTGTCTGCTGCCGGAATTTCTTATTCTAAACTGGAATGTACCATTTTACTTTGGTGGAACATCCCTGTTGATTATAGTTGTTGTTACCATGGACTTTATGGCACAAATTCAAACCTATATCATGTCACATCAGTATGAAGGTTTAATGAAAAAAGCTAATTTAAAGAGTTCTAAAAAGTAACAATTACTAGATAGATATTACGATTTTTATTTTTAGAGGTGTAACATGAAAGTACGTGCTTCAGTAAAAAAGATTTGCAGAAATTGCAAAATTGTTAAGCGTAAAGGTGTTGTACGTGTCATCTGTCCAGATGGCCGTCATAAACAACGTCAGGGTTAAAATCTACGTTTAAATTGAATTAATCGGGAGATTAATTCACGAAAAAATGCTGTTAATAATATTGACAGAATCAACTAGAGCGCGTATAATTACGCGCTCTTTGTATTACTATTAGATTGATGGGAGAGCCTTTATGGCCCGTATTGCTGGTGTAAATGTTCCAGATAGAAAACATGCAGTTATTGCACTAACATCGATTTATGGGATTGGAAGAACCCGTTCAGCTCAGATTCTAGAAAAAGCCGGCATTGCTGGTGATACTAAAATCGAAGCATTATCAGAAGGGCAGCTTGATTCTGTTCGTAACCTGATAGGTGAATTTACCGTTGAAGGTGATTTGAGACGTGAAACGTCAATGAATATCAAACGCCTGATGGATATGGGTTGTTATCGTGGTATCAGACATCGTAGAAGTTTACCTCTACGCGGACAACGTACCAAAACTAATGCTAGAACACGTAAAGGCCCGAGAAAGCCAATCCGTAAGTAGCATTAAACCAATCTGTAAATCAGTTAACAAACGATTACTTGTAAAAACTAATTACAAAAGATTGTTTGTCAATAAATTGCGAAAAAACACGAACTGATTGTTATTAAAGCTGACGCATGAAGTCACTATAAATTTTGTTTACATGCTTTAATAAGTTTCAATTTAAAAATTAAATGTAGGTACACTATGGCACAACCAAGTCGTTCACGTAAGAAAGTAAAACGTACGGTTGTTGATGGAATCGCGCACATACACGCTTCTTTCAATAATACAATTATCACAATCACTGATCGTCAGGGCAATGCTCTGTCCTGGGCCACTGCAGGTGGATCAGGTTTCCGTGGTTCAAGAAAAAGTACACCTTTCGCTGCACAGGTTGCTGCTGAAAGAGCGGGTAAAATTACCCTTGAAATGGGTATGAAAAATCTTGACGTGAATGTAAAAGGTCCTGGTCCTGGTCGTGAATCTGCAGTTCGTGCCTTCAACGCTCTAGGTTATAAAATTAACAGCATCACTGATGTCACACCCATTCCACATAATGGTTGTCGTCCATCTAAGAAGCGTCGTGTTTAACGTTAAATCTATAGCATTTTGTTAATTACAAGATTTACAAAAGAGTTAGAGCAAGAGTAAGAAGGAAAAAATAATGGCTAGATATATTGGACCAACGTGTAAATTAGCACGTCGTGAAAAAACAGATTTGGGCCTCAAAAGTGGCCTAAGAGCACTTGATACTAAATGTAATATGGAACAACCACCAGGTGTTCATGGTGCAGGACGTGGTCGTCTAAGTGATTTTGGTTTACAGTTGCGTGAAAAACAAAAAGTCAAAAGAATTTATGGCGTTTTGGAAAAGCAATTCAGAAACTATTATAAAAAAGCATCAGGCCAAAAGGGTGCTACGGGCGAAAATCTTCTAAAATTATTAGAACAACGCCTGGATAATGTTGTCTATCGTATGGGTTTTGGTTCTACCAGAGCAGAAGCAAGACAACTTGTTGGACATAAAGCGATTGTGGTTAACGGGCAAACAGTCAATATTGCTTCTTATACCTGTAATCCTGGTGATGTTGTTTCAATTCGTGAAAAAGCAAAGAAACAGCAACGTGTGAAAGATGCTTTAGAGTTATGTAAGCAGCGCGAGCCAAATGAGTGGATTTCTGTTGACGAAAAAGCAATGGAAGGTACATTTAAATCTGTACCAGAGCGTTCTGATCTACCTACTGAAATTCAAGAAAACTTAATTGTGGAATTATACTCTAAATAATTTCATCTTTTGTGAAAAGCATTTATCTCTTATCATCATTATTTATGAGTGATAAGTTATAAATGCTTTTGACGTTATAACAAATAAATATGCTATGAGGACACTTCATGCAGGACTCTGTATCTCAGTTTCTTAGACCTAAACTGGTTGATGTACAACAATATTCAGAAAATCATGCTAAAGTTGTTTTGGAACCTCTGGAAAGAGGCTTTGGACATACTCTAGGTAACTCATTGCGTCGCATTCTGCTTTCTTCTATGACAGGTGCCTGCATCTATGAAGTAGAAATAGATGGTGTCTTGCATGAGTATTCAAGCATTGAAGGCGTTCAGGAAGATGTTATTGAAATCCTGCTTAACCTTAAAGGTGTTTCAATTATTCTGAATAATCGTGATGACGTTGAACTTTCTTTAACTAAGAAAGGCCCTGGTATTGTTACTGCAGGTGACATTGCTCTGGATCATGATGTTGAAATTGTCAATCCTGATCATGTTATTTGTAATCTTTCTAGCGATGCTGAAATCTCTATGAAATTACTTATTAATAAAGGCATTGGTTATCAACCTTCAAATACTCGCAACACTTCTGATGAATCGGATACTGTTATCGGTCGTTTGCAGTTAGATGCCAGTTATAGCCCTGTTATTAAGGTATCTTACGCTGTTGAAAATGCGCGCGTTGAGCAACGTACCAATCTTGATAAACTCATCATTGATCTAGAAACCAATGGAACTATTGATCCTGAAGAAGCCATTAAACATGCGGCAACTATTCTTTCTGATCAGTTATCATCATTTGTTAACCTCAATGTTCGTGAAGCTGAAGCACCAGAAGAGAAAGAACCAGAAATCGATCCAATTCTGCTTCGTCCAATTGACGATCTGGAACTGACGGTTCGTTCAGCAAACTGCCTGAAAGCTGAACAAATTTATTTCATTGGTGATCTGATTCAACGTACTGAAGTTGAATTACTGAAGACACCAAACCTTGGTAAGAAATCTTTGACTGAAATTAAAGATGTTCTTGCTTCTAAAGGTTTAAGTCTTGGTATCAAGCTTGAGAACTGGCCGCCAGCGATTTTGAAAGACAGTACTAAGCTTTAAGTTCCCCCTAGGCAGGAGCCTTTTAGCTGGAAATAAAATTTTAAATCTACATTAGTAGTATTTACAGTAACTTTTATTCAGTAACATTGTTTGTGACTGGGTGCTGTAAATTATATAAGGTGTATAAATATGCGTCATCGTCATAGTGGACGTCAACTTGGTAGAAATAGCTCACATCGTAAAGCGATGTTTAAAAATATGGCTGTTTCTCTGTTGCGTCATGAAATTATCAGAACAACTTTACCAAAAGCAAAAGAACTGCGTCGTGTCGTTGAGCCTTTGATTACTCGTGGCAAGCAAGATACAGTTGCTAACCGTCGTATTATCTTTGCCCGTACTCGTGATAGTGAAATTACCGCAAAGTTATTTACTGAGATTGGTCCAAGATATCAGGATCGTCCAGGTGGTTATATCCGTATTCTTAAGTGTGGTTTCCGTACGGGTGACCGTGCGCCAATGGCATATGTCGAATTGGTTGATCGTCCTATCATCGAAGATGAAGATGAGGATGATATTGAGGAGCTAGACGACTAGATATTAGAAAGTTAGGTTTCACTGACTTAATATAATCTTTCGTGAATAAAAAAACCGGTTTATACCGGTTTTTTTATGCCTGATGTTTATTAAAGCGAGAGCTCATTAAGGTGTGATTTATTGTAACTAATCAGCGTGTTAGTTACAAAAAGTCTGTGGTTGCTTATTTTTCTGACTTTGATTGTTTGAGCGTAGCGAGTTTTCAAAGTTATAAAAATAAGTGACCATAGGCTTAACAAACGTTATTTAGAAATACACGCTGATTAGTTACGATTTATTTAGGTTTAAGATAGCCTTTAAGATATTCACCAGTATATGATTTCTTGTTTTTAACCAGTTGCTCTGGTGTTGTGCAATCTATTACTGTACCACCCTTATTACCTCCCTCGGGACCCATATCGATTAACCAGTCTGCAGTTTTAATGACATCAAGATTATGCTCGATAATTACCACCGTATTACCGTGGTCTCTCAGTCTAAAAAGTACTTGAAGCAGTTGCTTGATATCGAAAAAATGTAATCCGGTTGTCGGCTCATCAAGAATATATAATGTTTTACCCGTATCTCTTTTTGAAAGCTCTTTAGACAGCTTAACTCTTTGTGCTTCACCCCCGGATAGCGTGGTAGCACTCTGTCCTAGTTTTATGTAGGACAAACCAACATCTAATAAGGTTTGTAATTTTCTTTTTAGTGCAGGAATGGCACTAAAGAAGTCATGTGCCTCTTCAATGGTCATATCCAGGATCTGATAAATATTTTTACCTTTATATTTAATCTCCAGAGTTTCACGATTATAGCGTTTGCCATGGCACACATCACAGGGTACATATATGTCTGGTAAGAAATGCATCTCAACTTTAATAACGCCATCACCCTGACAGGCCTCGCAGCGACCACCTTTTACATTAAAACTAAAGCGACCGGGAGTATAGCCGCGTGAACGGGCTTCATTCGTAGCGGTAAATAAATCACGAATGGAGGTAAATAAACCGGTATAGGTTGCTGGATTAGAACGTGGAGTACGTCCAATAGGACTCTGGTCTATATCAATGACCTTATCAAAATGATCAATGCCTTCTATTGTTTTAAATGGAGCGGGTGAAGTATTGGCTCTATTCAGCTCACGGGCGGAAAATTTATAAAGTGTGTCATTGATTAAAGTCGATTTACCGGAGCCGGATACTCCAGTGACAACTGTAAGTAAACCAACGGGAATAGTCACATTAACGTTTTTCAGGTTATTACCTGAAGCGCCTTTAATTTCCAGTAGACGTTTGGGATCAGCGGGAGTTCGCTCTTTTGGCACAGCAATCCCATCGGTGCCATTTAAAAATTGTGCGGTGATAGATTGTTTGTTATTAAGAATATCGTCAAGAGATCCTTGAGCGACAATCTCTCCGCCGTGAATACCTGCACCCGGGCCAATATCAACAATATAGTCTGCTGCACGAATAGCCTCTTCATCATGTTCAACAACAATCACGGTATTACCCAGATCTCGTAAATAGGTGAGGGTATTTAATAATCTTTGATTATCTCTTTGATGCAGTCCGATAGATGGTTCATCAAGAATATACATGACACCCACGAGACCTGCACCGATCTGACTGGCCAGTCGTATGCGCTGTGCTTCACCGCCGGATAATGTTTCAGCACTGCGATCCAATGTCAGGTATTCAAGTCCGACATTCATGAGGAAATCGAGTCTCTGAGAAATTTCAATAACGATTTTTTTGGCTATTTCACCACGCTTACCGGTTAATTTAAGCTGCTTAAAAAAGAGCTGTGTTTCACCAATTGATAAAGCAGTGATTTCGGATAAGGTTTTATTATCAATAAAGACATTACGGGCTGAAAGATTCAGGCGACTGCCGTGACATTCAGGACATGAATGAATGGTCTGGTATTTACTCAATTCCTCGCGCACGACATTAGAATCTGTTTCATGATAACGCCGCTGCATATTATGTATAACACCTTCAAAGGGTGCATTTCTGGTGGTTTTACGGCCCTTATCATTCACATAAACAAAATTGATGGTTTCACCATTATTACCATACAAAATTATTTTTTGTATTTTCCCGGGTAAATCTTTATAGGGTGTTTCAATATCAAAATCATAATGTCTGGCCAGAGAGGTGAGCATTTGAAAATAATAAGCATTACGACGATCCCAACCGCGAATTGCCCCTGATGTCAGAGACTGGTCAGCATGATGTACTACTTTGTCAGGATCAAAAAATTGTTTCACCCCTAAGCCGTCACAGCTGGGGCAGGCACCGGCGGGATTATTAAAAGAAAATAAGCGCGGCTCTAATTCTGTGAGACTATAACCACATTCCGGGCAGGCAAATTTGGCAGAAAAAGTCACATCATCATGCTGGGTATCATCCATATAAGCAATACGGGCAATACCATTAGACAGTTCCAGTGTTGTTTCAAATGAATCAGCAAGACGCTGCTTCAGGTCTGGTCGTACTTTAAAACGGTCAATAACCACTTCAATGGTATGCTTTTTATGCAGCTCCAGTGCCGGAGGCTGATCCAACTCATAGAGTTCACCATCAATGCGTGCCCGAATATAGCCCTGTGCTCTGAGTTCATCAAAGAGAACATGATGCTCACCCTTTCTTGCCTGAATGACCGGTGCAAGTAACATTAATTTACTGCCTTCAGGCAGTGCCAGAGTTCTATCAACCATTTGACTGACTGTTTGAGCATCGAGCGTAGTATGGTGTTCAGGACAGCGAGGGATCCCGACCCGGGCATACATTAAGCGCAAATAATCATAAATTTCAGTCACAGTACCCACGGTAGAACGAGGATTATGTGAGGTGGATTTTTGTTCAATGGAAATTGCCGGAGACAGTCCTTCAATATGATCAATATCCGGTTTTTCCATCATGGAGAGAAATTGTCGGGCATAACTTGATAAAGATTCAACGTAACGTCGCTGACCTTCGGCATAAATAGTATCAAATGCCAGTGAGGATTTACCCGATCCGGAGAGCCCGGTGATGACAATAAGTTTGTCTCTGGGTAATTCAATATCAATATTTTTTAAATTATGGGTACGTGCACCCTGAATTTTGATTGTGTCCATAAAAAAGTGTAACAAGCCTAAGTAAAAACTGATAATATACTGTCTTTCGTAACGAAAGAACAATGATATCCAGATATTTTTATACAACTGACGTATAAAAATAATGACTGAAATAAAGACCCTGTATTGTAAATGAAAGAAAACGAAATAGATAAACTAAATCCAACCGAAAAGCGCGCAGCAGCTTCGCTTGCCAGTATCTATTCCTTGCGTATGCTTGGACTGTTCATGATTTTTCCTGTGTTCTCACTCTATGGTCAGCAACTTGAGGGAAATACACCCTTGTTAATCGGTCTGGCTATCGGTGCTTATGGTCTGACACAGGCTATTTTTCAAATTCCATTTGGCATGCTGTCAGACAAAATTGGTCGTAAACCGGTTATTGTTATGGGAATGCTGATTTTTGCTTTAGGCAGTGTGGTTGCCGCCATGGCCGATTCCATTTATGGTGTTATTTTCGGGCGAATTATTCAGGGAAGCGGGGCAGTTGCAGCCGCTGTTATGGCACTGGCTGCCGATCTCACACGTGAAGAACATCGTCTGAAGATCATGGCAACTATCGGTATGAGTATCGGTTTTGCTTTTGCTGTGGCAATGGTCGCAGGCTCTGTTCTGAATGAAATGATTGGTGTTGACGGTATGTTCTGGCTGACCGCTGTGTTTGCCTTGATGGGTGTGGCTGTGACCTTATTTTGGGTTCCTGATGCACCGTTATCATTTCATAGAGAAACAGAACCAGTACCTGAGCAATTTAAGTCAATATTAAAAGATCGCCAGCTATTGCGCTTAGACGCCGGTATTATGATTTTGCACATGGTACTGACAGCTACTTTTCTGGTGATACCGCTTGCTTTGGTTAATGAACAACATGCCAACCTGGTATCATCTGAACACTGGAAAATATATCTTCCTGTTATGATACTGGCGATGGGACTGATGATACCCTTTATCATAATTGCTGAAAGCAAGCGCAAAATGAAAGAGGTTTTTAATGGTGCGATTGTGGTCATTGCACTGTCAGAATTAGGTTTCTGGGCATTTAATGATTCAATTTTTGGTTTAGCATTTTTTATTCTGATCTTTTTTGCTGCATTTAATGTGCTTGAAGCCTCCTTACCCTCTCTGATTGCTAAAATGGCACCCACAGAGGCTAAAGGCACTGCCATGGGTATTTATAGTACCAGTCAGTTTTTTGGTGCATTTTTAGGTGGTGTCATTGGTGGAAAGATACTGGGCTTATATGGTATAAATGGTGTTTTCCTATTTGCGATGTCAGTGACTGTGGTGTGGAGCATTATTGCCCTCACTATGAAGAACCCACGTTATTTGAGCAATTATGTTGTTAAACTAAGCTCAGTTAAAACAGAAGATATTTCACATGTGACAGCAGAGCTGACAAGGATCTGTGGTGTTGCTGAAGCAGTAGTGATCCCCGAAGATGGTGCTGCATATTTAAAAGTAGAGCTGCACGCTTTGGATAAATTAAAACTACAAGAATTTTCAAAAAGATATTCAGAAGAGGATGAGTAATGGCTGGAGTAAATAAGGTAATATTAGTTGGCAGATTGGGAAAAGATCCAGAAGTAAGATATACACCAGATAATAGAGCAATTGCAAATATTACACTGGCAACTTCTGAATCCTGGAAAGACAAAAATACTGGCCAGCGACAGGAAAAAACGGAATGGCATCGTGTGGTCTTTTTTGGTGGTGTTGCCGGCGTTGTGGGTGAATATCTGCGCAAAGGTTCACAGATCTATCTTGAGGGAAAATTACAAACAAGAAAATGGCAGGATCAAAGTGGTCAGGATCGCTATACGACAGAGGTTGTTGTCGATAGTTTTAATGGTGTTATGCAAATGCTGGATAGCCGCACTGGCGGTGATACTGCTTTTGGTCAGGGCGGCGGCAATCAACCTAACCAGAATTTTCAGCAAAACCAGGCGCCTCAGCAACAAAATCAGGCTCCACAACAACAGCAACCTGCACAACAAC
>WTAX01000253.1 GCA_013139395.1 Gammaproteobacteria bacterium
TATTTAACCTGGGGCGTCATTTAACCAGAGCAGAGCATTACAAAAATTTTCGAGAGCAGGCATTTAAAAATTGGTCAGAGGTTTGTTGTGCCTGAAATCCATGGATACATGGTTTTTCTGGCTTCTATGCAAATAACTTGACAGTACCTTATAAACTATGGCAGTAATCTGACTAATAAAAAACCATCTGCATATTTTAAATCATGATCACCCGGCGTTATGATTGTTTGGGCTTTGACTCCAATAGCAGGAATACGGGCCATATTTTGACTGCCAGGAGGGACGAGCCAATCACCTTTCATAATTGAACCATCACCTCTGATAATTGAAGTGTACTTCATCGGTGGATGGGCCTGACGATTTAACCAGAATAGAAAATGGTTTTTATCTTCCGGGCTGAGTTGTTTATAAAGAACTTCTGCTCGATTGATTTCATCAGCTCCAATAAGCGGTGCAATGATGCCAATGGGCGTATCAGATGCTCTGTTGACCATTCTAGCAATAGGTGATCCCAAATGAGGAGTTGCAATGGTTATTAATTGAGTCACATTAAATTGTTCGTTTTGACTGTAATTATTGACCAAAGCCAGACGTGTAACGATACCACCTGATGAATGTGCAACAAGATGAATTTTTTGCTGAGGAAAACGATGCTTAATGTCATTGAGATATTGAGTGAGAAGATTCGCCTGAATTTCTACCGGTGCTTCAGAAGGCAGTTCTGCCGTGACTAAATATTTGCCGCTATTACTTAACGTTTTGCCAAAAAGATTATGATTACCCTGTAGAGTATAAAAACCGGCATCATTCCAGCCATTATTGCCCAGCAGTTGTGTAATACCATTATATCGCCAGGTATTTCCGCTACTATGATAGCCATGGACTAAAACTACAATGTCAGCCTGTACATAGCCTGATATAAAAAAAATGAAGAGTGCTATTGTTTGTAATTGACGTCGCATTACAATTTCCCTTATTCTGTGTCATTGTGATTGTTATTAATGAATATAGTGTGAGCTAGGTGGTATTGATTTATATTGACTATAGCAAGTTTTACTCTTTTTATTAACCGTTGAAATTATTTATTTATGATCAAAAAATTATCTCAGCAATTTTCTCTCGATGAAAACCTTAACTTTACTGAAATTTGTCCCGGTTTTCCTATTATCAGGATTAATAATAAGTGGGCAAGTGCCGCTATCAGCCTTTATGGTGGTCAGGTACTTGAATTTCAGCCTCATGATCAAATTGAGCCTGTTCTCTGGCTAAGTGATAAAGCCATTTATAAGCATGGTAAGGCTATTAGAGGTGGTGTACCTATTTGCTGGCCATGGTTCGGTGGTTATAATGATAGCGCTTTACAGGCTGACGGCACTTTACAAGCTGATGGCTCCATCTTACCCGCCCACGGCTTTGCCAGAACTACTTTGTGGGATGTTGTGTCAACAGAGTCTCTGGCAAATGATGTAACACAGATAGTGCTGCATATGCCTTGTCAGGAAATTTGTCAGCAATATCAAACAATCGAGCCTCAATTTGAATGTGACCTTAAATTAAAGATAAGCATCAGCAAAGAATTAAAAATTGAATTAACAACCACTAATCGAAGTAAGCATGAGCTGCCCATAAGCAATGCCCTGCATAGTTATTTTAAGGTAAGTGATATCCGTAATATCGCAATTTCAGGCTTAGAACAAGTTAACTATTCGGATAAATTACGCAATGGAAAAGTGTTACAACAACAAGAAGTTGAGCTATCCCTTACACAAGAAACTGACCGGGTTTATATGGACACCGCCAGTGATATTACACTCATTGATCGTGGCTTAAGCCGCACAATTACAATAAAAAAAGGAAATTCATTTTCTACGGTTATCTGGAATCCCTGGCAGGAAAATTCACAACGCATGAGTGATATGACTGATGAAGCCTGGTTATCAATGGTTTGTATTGAACCTGCCAATGTACATAACAATCAAATTATTTTAAAACCTGATACGTGCCATCAATTAATAATGTCTATTAGCGTTAATGCTTTTTAAGATAATATATATAAATAATGTAATATTATTCTAAAGTATGGGGTTAACCAAGCTTTACTTTTGAAAGCAAATCAGGGTAATATTAGAGAATTCTAAATTTCAAATAATCTAATCTATTTTTTATCAAGGAGATATCCGTGGATAATGTAAATGATGCTTCATCAGCGAACAGTGCTTCACAATCATCAGATATGAGTTTTTATGTCATTATGCTGGCAATTATTGTCGGTATGGCTTTTTATATCTCATATGATATGGAGCAACGCTATGGAACAAGTGCTGATAATTCAAGCAGTATCGCTGTTGAGCCTGTTGTTGTCAGTGTTAAAAAAGTTGTTACCGTTGAAGTTAAGCCTGTTGCAGAGATTCCTGCAACTGAAACGACACCTGATGCTGTCGTTGTTGAAAAAACTGAGAAAAAAACAGTTGTTACCACCGTTGTTGTTCCATTTGATTCAGGCGTAATAGTAATACCCGCAGCAGAGAAAGCCAAAGTGGAAGAAGCTAAGGCAGACGTCACTAAAATAGAAGAAGTTAAGGTGCAAGCTGCTAAAGTAGAAGCAGCAGCTCCTATTGTGTCAGACAAGGTTGCTGAAAAAACAGCTCCAGGTGTATTGCCAATAGTTGATACTATGATGCAAACAGTTGAAATAATGACTGAGCCAGCTGTTGAAGCAGCACAAGCGGCTGCTGATGTTGTACAGTCAGCACCAGCTCAGGCTGCTCCTGCTTATAATCCTTATGACTATCAATATGGACGTCCTTATCAGGGCTACCAGCAGCCACAACAGCCTCAGCAATATGGCAACCCATACGG
>WTAX01000234.1 GCA_013139395.1 Gammaproteobacteria bacterium
AAGCCCCGGAAATCATAACTGCTCTCTATTAGTAGATTGTCACCTTAATCAACACTTATTCAACACTTATTCAACGAAAGAAAACAATATGTTAAAGCAAAAAATAATCCCCGTGACCCCCTATCAGCAAAATTGCTCCTTGCTTTGGTGTGACCAGACCAATGAAGCGGCATTAATTGATCCCGGTGGTGATGTACCGGCTTTATTAGCAGAGATTAAAAGTAAGCAATTAGATTTAAAACAAATATGGCTCACCCATGGTCACCTGGATCATGTCGGCGGCACTGAAGAGCTGGCGAGCCAATGTCATGTACCTATTATTGGCCCTCATCAGGATGACTTCTTCTGGCTGGATATTTTGCAGCAGCAATGTGAGATGTTCAATTTTCCTAAAGTCAACAATTTTACACCTGACCAATGGTTAAATGAAGGTGATAAACTCACTCTTGGTAATGAACAATTTGAAATATTACACACTCCTGGCCACACCCCCGGCCACATAGTCATTGTTCATCATGCCTCAAAAACGCTCTGGGTGGGTGATGTTCTTTTCAAGCAATCTATTGGCCGTACTGATTTCCCAAGAGGCAGCCATGATGATTTAATCGCATCCATAAAAAACAAACTATTGACTCTTCCCGGTGATTATCAATTTATTCCAGGTCATGGCCCCAGCGGTTATCTGGACGATGAAAAACTCAATAATCCATATCTGCAGTAATAATCCTAAATAAGTTGACCGTACCCTCAGGTTGTCTGCTTTGAATTAAGGCAGCTTGTAGTATCGTTCATTGAGATATTTTGTGACCGCATCTCTTTCATCATCACCCCATTGCAACTTTAACTCTCTGGAATGAATAAGGACAAAATAGCGTAATTGTGAAAGTTTTTTTACTTTTGTATTCGCTCGGATATGCATCTGACATTCATGACAAGTAAAGCAATGATTTTCATAGAGCATCTGCCCACGTGTCGGCTTATACTGGACAGGCTGCACTTTTTGTTTAATGCTGTCAGGCTGCAAATTATTGATATGAGAAGGAAGATTCCCATCTCTGTTCAGGGCAACGACATCGCCAGGAAATATTATCAGGACTAAACCCAATAAAACAGCAGGGAGTATTGATTTCATAAGCAGTTATCCTTTACATTGCTGATATACATAACAGTATATTAACCAGTCATTTTAATGATAGTAAATTAAAACGCCCTTTACAATGTCCGGCAATTCAGTTCAGGCAAAAATATTCTTCAGGCATAAGATTTTTCGAAACTATTGCTTTTGAAACGGTTAAGACAGAATGCCTTTGTTTATGTCCAAGGCTCCTGTAGTTGCTCTGTTAGTTTTAGATTGGTTATTTTTGTCCATTCTCAATAAGGCAGAATTTTGTTATTTACAAATTATAGTGGCTTTATTTATTTTCTGACTGAAGAATTTTTGACATAGCTTGTGCGCTCATTGGTTTACCAAACAAATAACCTTGCCCATAGTCACACCCCATATTTTTTAAATAAGCGAGCTGTTCCTCTGTCTCAACACCCTCTGCTACCACTTTAATTTGTAATCCATGTGCCATGGCAATGGCGGCATTGACCAATTCTCTATCAGCTTGCTCAAAGGTGATATCATTAATGAATGAACGATCTATCTTAAGCACATTGAAAGGATAATTGCGCAAATAACTCAAGGAAGAGTAACCCGTACCAAAATCATCCATAGCGATATTTATTCCCAACTCTTTAATGCCGTGCAGGGTATCTTCAATATAACCATGACCACTCATCAATACTCCTTCGGTGATTTCTAATTCCAGTGATTCCTTTGTCAGGCCGGATTGCTGGAGAGCGGTTTCAATGCAAGCCAATAAGCCGGGATCACGAAACTGAAGTGGTGACAGATTGACCGCCATGGAGAATATTTGTCCATGCTCTTTTTGCCACCTGGCCGTAATGTCCAGGGCTCGTTCCAATACAAACTGACCAATGGGGATGATCAGGCTGTTATGCTCGGCAATAGGAATAAATTCATCAGGTGATATTTGGCCCAGCGCCTGATTGTGCCAACGCAGTAAAGCTTCAAAGCCAGTAATATGCCGGTTTTCAATATTAACTTTGGGTTGGTAATAAACTTCGAACTCACCACGTTCAAGTGCTCCATGCATGTGCTCATCAATGAGAAGTCTACGAGCAACTTTCTGATTCATGGCATCTGTAAAAAAAGAATAAGTGTTGCGTCCCAATTGTTTAGAATGATACATTGCAGAATCTGCATTACGCAGCAGCAGCGAGGGGTTATCACCATCGTTTGGATAGTGCGCAATTCCAACACTGGTGGTAAGTATCAGTTCCCGATTATTGATTTTGAATGCCTTTTTAAAGCTGTTATGCACGTTTTCCGCAACCAGGCCAGTGTCAGAAAGATCCTTAAGCCCGCCAAGCAATATGATAAATTCATCGCCGCCCAGCCGTCCAACTGAGTCACCAGTACGCACCACAGCTTGTAGTCTGTCTGCTGTTTCGATCAAAAGTTGATCACCGACATCATGACCTAAGCTATCATTTATCTTTTTGAAGTCATCTAAATCGAGAAACAATACGGCTACCTGGGTATTGTTACGCTCCGCTTCATTGAGCAATTGATTCAGCCGGTCGATAATAAGAACCCGGTTGGGCAGATCGGTCAGGGCATCAAAATTTGCCTGATGTCTAAGTTGGGATGTACGCTCATGCACTTTCTTTTTAAGTGTCAGGTTCCAATACAGAAAAACAAGTAATATAACGACTGTAATTACCACAGCTTTCCATAACAAAGAATAGTCATAAGGCTTTTCCAGATCAATAGAGATCCATTTTTGAAGAATGGCATTCTTCTCTTTCAGGCTAATTGAATCAAGTGCTTTTTGCAGTATTGTTACTAATTCAGGCCAGTCACTTCTGGCGCCCAATGCCAGTTCGAACTGATAAGGAATTTGCCCGGAAATCTTTATATTCGTAATACCTTGTACACGAGCCACATGACTCATAGTGGCGATATTTCCGACATAGGCGAAGGCCTCCCCTTTGGATACAGCTAACATTGCTGATAGTGAGTCATTATAGGCTTGCAATAGTAATTCAGGATGTTTCTTTGAGAGTAGTTCAGAGGAAGCGTAGCCTTGTTCGATCGCTATTTTTTTATCCTGGAGTCCCTGAATTCCATCGACATAATCAACATCATCCCGGGTAACAATAATCATTGGATTTGAAATATAGGGTTTAGTAAACATTGCATAGCTCATACGTTGTTCAGTCTCCATGGCACATGAGAAAAGATCGAGTTCCCTGTTACTCACCATTTCCATAATCTCACTCCAGGGCTTTTTGGGGGATCTCATGAATTTTATACCAATTCGCTGTTCGATCAGTTTCATGTAGTCGGCGGCTATGCCATTAAATTCTCCACGTTCATTGATAGTCTCAAATGGCGGCCAGTTATAATCCGAAGCAAGACGTATAACCGGATGTTTATCAAGCCAGACTTTTTCTTCCATCGTTAATGTAATAGGCCTGTCAAATAAGTCGGATATGGCCGTTTCCGCTTTAGGTACTGTCCAGCGTGAATAGATATTTATCAATTCCTTATAGCTTAGCGACTGCAGTGCCTTGTCAAGAATCAACGCCAGTTCCGGCCAATCTTTTCTGACACCAAAACGCTGCCTGGATTTTTCCTTGGTATAAAGTGTTGCAAACCCCAGATTTGACAGCCCTGACATGGCGATTATATGTTGCGCTATACCAATATCTGCAATTACTGCGTCTGCTTTTCCCACTGAAACAGCCTCAATTGCCTCTCTCAAGTCCATGACATAATATGGAGTAATATTTTTAATTTCTTTTAAAAGGATATCCGTCATTGAGTAGCCCTCAATAACTGCGATGGTTCTGCCTGCAAGCGAAGACTTCTGATTAAGCGCTTCCAGTTTCTCTTTACGCGTCACGACATACTGTCTAAGTAGAGTATGAGGACGAGTGAACTCAAACCACTGTTCACGTTCAGGGCGTTTGACCAGAGTGGCAATAATATCCACGTCACGATTTTTCCCAGCCTGATAGAGTTGCTGCCATTGACCATGAGGGTAGATTTCAAGTTGCAATCCTAATCGTACTGCCAACTCATGGGCAATATCGACCACAACACCACTAAATTCACCCTGCTCATTTTTATAACTATACGGCGGATAATTTCCATCGAATGCAATTCGGACTGTGGGATGATTATTAATCCATGCCTGCTCCCTGTCGGTCAAAAAAATCTGTTTATAATTTTTAACATCACCTACCCAGCGACTTTGTATACGACGAATCTCGTCCTGACTGATGTCAGTGAGCGCACGGTCAAGAATTTTTGCAAGAATCTTCCAATCCTTACGTACACCTATGGACAGTATTGAACCTTTTTTCCTCAGACGACCATGTACTTTCAGATTCGTCATTACCTCCTGTCCAATAAGATAAAGAGCAACACTCCGATTGCCGGCATAGGCATCAGCTTCACCGCGTGAAACTGCATCAAGTGCAAGCTTGGTGTCTGTGTATTCCAGAATTTGAACTTGAGGATAATTTTTCCTGAAAAAATTAACATTGCCAAAACCACGCTCCAATGCCACTGTTTTACCTATAAGATCATCTTCATTATTCAAAAAAGAGTCGTTCTTTCGTGCGACGATGACATGTGGGACACTTAAGTAGGGTGCAGTAAAGTTAAAATATATTTCACGTTCCGGACGTAAGGTGATATCCATCAATGCATCAAGACGCTTCTCCTTGACTCCATTATAGATATTTTCCCAGGTACCCGACTTCAGTTTAAGTACACCGCCTAAACGCTTGTTGAGTAGTGCAATATAGTCGGCCCCAATACCAGATGGGACACCATATTTATCAACAAAGTTGAAAGGAGCCCAGGCATTCATTACTCCCACGGTTATTTCAGGATGATCGATAAGCCAGTTTTTTTCTTCATCCGTCAGATTGAATTGAGATGATGTAATCTCTGATGTCTGGCTGGCATGTAAGGAGCTCTGAACATTTATCGCTATGACGCCATTGCTAAAAAAAAGGCTCAATAGCGTAACAAGAATGACGATGGATTTAGACAACAAGTTCATACGAAAGGCTGTATCCCCATGTTTTAATTCAATCAAAATATGATAAATTCTAAATTTGTATTCACTTTTAAACATTATACAGAAGAAGTCAAAGCGTTTATGCAAATCCAAACTTTGGATGCAGCAAAGCGCTTAAATTATGAGCGAGCAATCAATACCGGAAAGTAGTCATGCAATTATCCTGCATAGCTTATTATCATAACTTGTTATCAAAGTATGCAGGATACCCCGCATGTTAATCAGTATGACTATCTTTACAATGCTTTAACATTTCCTGCATCTTTTTTAAGCCTAAACTCTGACAATATTCAACATTACGTTCTGGAATGAGTTCTGGATCTGGGTAGCTTTGCAGTGCTTTTGCCAAACTTTTCTCCCGAATAATATGTAATGTTGGATAAGGAGAGCGGTTAGTATAATTTGCGGCATCATCCTCATCACTCTGCTCAAAGCAGTAGTCAGGATGAAAACTAGCCAATTGATAGACACTTTCATAGCCTTGATCAATCAGCAATTGATTGGCAATATCCAAAAAATCCAGGTAATCATTAAAATCCTGGCCAAGCTGCGACAATATAAAAAGAGTCGTTTCAATCTCCGGCTGCTGATCAAGTCGCTCACATTCCAGCACCAGATTTTCCAGTGCCTGACTGAT
>WTAX01000033.1 GCA_013139395.1 Gammaproteobacteria bacterium
TTTATAGCCTGACAATGTTCCTTTTTTGTCACTAAAGTTAAGGCATCTTTAATCGTCACCAGACGCCGTTCTCTTATGGAATCTTCCGGCCATGACTCTAAAACTTTTTTTATCAGCAGGGGATAGATGATCAGAGTTCCTCCATCTTCTCGTTTAAATTCCTGACGAAATTTTTTCTCAAATATGAGACCTTTGATACCTGCCTCTTCATAAGCTTCAAGCTCTGCAACCTGAGGTTTGTTTAAATTATCTTCCGGATGGCCTTTGGGCAAAATCCAGGATTTTCCAGAAGTACTGGTGATGATCATAATATGCATTTTTTCTTTTTTAAATAAAAAAGGAAAGGCACCAATTTCAAGCATGGATAAATTCAATTTTATAGTCTTATCGTTATATGAGCGTTTATAGTCTTATCGTTATATGAGCGGTATTATTTCTTTTTAGCAAGGATATGTACAATTTCATTAAATAATGTTCTATAAGATTGTACCTTACTTTTTCTCGACGCATAGGCCAGAACAGGTTCCCTATGAATACCCATACGTTCAATCTCTGCTGAAAAACTGATGATACTCTTCATAAACTCAGGATGACGTTTTTCCAAGTCATTAATGGTGTTATGGTGCAATTTATTTTTACTTTGAGCCATGGAAAAAAATGGGCGTATAATTTTCTTTTTATAACCATTTTTATGAAAAAAGGTTAATAGCTGCTCGTAAGTTCGCTCAGACAGGGTGGTTGGTATGACTGGGACTAAAATCATATCAGCAGCGTTAAAAATATTTTCCGATAATAAATTAATATTAGGAGGACAATCAAGAATAATTAGATCATATTCATTTTTAAGTGAAGATAATAATTCTTTTAAGCGTTGTTTAGACTTGCTCATATTATTGAGCATAATATCAAAATTACGAAATGACAGGTTGGCTGGTAAAATATCGAGTCTTTTATAATTAGACCCCTTAACCTGTGACAGTAAGCGATTCTTTTTAGTAAAAAAATAGCTGCGTTTTTCTTTTTTGCTGGCACCAATGCGAAAATAAAAAGATGAAGCACCTTGTGGATCAAGATCAATTAATAAAGTCTCATTACCTGCTTTTGCCGCAGCATAGGCAAGGTTGACTGAAGCAGCTGTTTTTCCTACTCCGCCTTTAATACTATAGGAAGCAACGATTTTCATTATTGTGCATTTCCTTTTTGTTGTAACTGAGAGGGCAGTGTATCAGAACTAACGATAAATGTTTCTTTAAAAAGCTGACGGTTTTCATCATTAGAGAATATGGCCAGTTCGTTAATACATTTATCTCGTTCTTGTATTTGCATGGTGTATAAAGTTGAAATCAATCCACCCAGAGAGGCAATTAACATGATGTCTTTTTTAGGTTTATGTTCCAGTTGATAGAGATAATTCCTGAGAAACTCACCTTGCACTGTTAAATCATTGAAAATACCTAATGTATCTTGTAATGACTTAAGATGCTTACCCACGATCTTAATTTTCTTTTTGTTAAACTGACTACCGAAGAAATAGAGTAAATAACGTAGCTTTTTACAATCAATTCGAATTCTATGTATGTCTTCATCGGGTGTCGTATGGGTTATTTTAATGGCAGCCTTGTAGATTTTTTTATAGGTTTTTTGAATTTTGTTAATGGCTAATTCAATGCTTGGTTTTTCACTCCATAGTGTTTCCATTGCAGAGTAGCCATTTTCAAATAAAGATTGTAATTCATTGATTTCATCACGATAGGCTTTGCTGCCTATCCATCGACTAATGCGTTTAGCCTCAGTTTGACGATTTTGTTGAAAATCATTAAACATAGGAGCTAAATCATTACGCATGGATTCTGGCAGTAAATTCATATAACGTTCTTGATCAAGAATAAATACATCAAGATCTCTGAGCTTATTGGTTTCTCGAGCTAAATCACCAAAACGTTGTTTGAGTATGGGGACTTCATGCTGGGGAAAAACATCTTTTAACTGTGCAATCGCTGCACGAACCATCCGAATTGCCACTCTAAAATGGTGTAGAAATTCGGTATCAATATCTTTGATGATCCCAGGTTCAGTAAGTCGTTGTTTTTCAATCATTATATTGATGATTGAGCTGACTGCACTACGTGCCGGCATGGTAGGAGGGATCTTAATTTGTGGTTTGACAGTATAAGGCTGTGGTGAAATACCAATAGCACCTAATAGAGAATCTAGTGGGGGCAAACTGGCTTTAAAACCACCTAAGTCTTTAATAAATTCAATAGCCTGACCATTTTCTTTTGTATAACCTGTCACGGGAGTAATTCTTATCTGACGCATTATGGGGGTACGGGGCTGTTCGGGTTTGTAAATTGACATTAGCTGACAAAAAACCAGAATTTTACCGGCTTCATTTTGAAGATTTAACTGCTCAATTTTTAAAACGCCCTTATATATCGGGCTTAATGAACGTAAATCAAGAATAGGTTTTAATATTTCTTTGGCAGTGCAATCTGGAAAATCCCACCAGAAACGAGAGTTTGCATTAATATCGTCAATCTTTTGTGCTAATTCGATATCAAATAAATTATGTTTGTTCCATAGACTGATGGATTGATTTTCATGACGTATTGCTAGCAGATTGTTTTTGTAAAGTCCCCATTCAAAGCTTTCTAAAATAGAAAATTTTTCGCTGCTGTTGGCAATCTGCTTTACGACAAAAGCACTTTTTAGAGTTTCTAAAAAGTGTTTTTTGGTCATATTATCAGGCAGAAGATAGCGCGTATCACTGATTTTTGATGATTTCATTATTATTATAGCTCCGGATGTATTTTCGAGTGACACAAAAAAATTAACTTGAACTATAGCTAATATATAAGAATAAATAAAGAAAATCAGTGAATTAGAGTTTTAATTGAATGTTAAATATGCAGCATTCAGTGTTTCTTTGCTGGTAGCCCTTTTAGTGTAAATAATTGTTTAGATATAATAAAAGTCAGAAAAATTACAGAAATGTTTAATGTAGTCTAACTGATTGATTTGTAAGTATAAAACGCTTGTGTTTTGTTAATATACTTTTTAATTGTAATGATAATATAAATTAACTGTATAAATTACCCCTTATCTTGGTTGTCAGAATTGACTATTAGTCGTATTTGCATGAAAATTAGCGGTTAAGCAATCATTTGATTCTAATTTGTAGGTTTATTGTTTATAGAATCTTTTGTGGTAATAAGTATGGCTTCACAGCATTCATTTTTATGAAAAAATTTTTAAGATAGGTTCATAATGCAAGATAACACACATATTGATAAAAACGTCGACGAAAAAATGGCATCTCAATTGCAAAAGACGCCCATTGCCATTATCGGCATGGCTTCACTCTTCCCTGAGTCAAGAGATTTGCAGGAATTTTGGGAAAACATTGTCGGCAAAATGGACTGTGTGATTGATGTGCCAGCCGATCGCTGGGAAATCAATGATTTATATGATGCTGACCCATCTGCACCTGACAAAAGTTATAGTAAACGTGGTGGTTTTATTCCTGATATTGATTTTGACCCCATGGAATTTGGTTTGCCGCCCAATATTCTGGAAGTTACCGATAGCTCTCAACTGCTTTCATTAGTCGTTGCCAGAGATTTAATTAAGGACTGTGGCTATATTGATGGTGAATTTGATCGACAAAATACCGGTGTTATCCTGGGTGTCGGCGGTGGACAAAAATTAATTACTCCTCTGGTATCACGCTTGCAGGGACCCGTGTGGGAAAAAGTACTCAGAAGCAGTGGTGTGGCAGAAGATGACATTCAGACTCTGATTGAAAAAATGAAAAAAGCCTACATCCCCTGGGTGGAAAATTCCTTCCCTGGTATGCTGGGTAACGTCATTGCTGGTCGTGTGGCTAACCGTTTTGATCTTGGCGGTACCAACTGTGTGGTTGATGCTGCTTGTGCCGGTTCTCTGGCTGCCATGAAGATGGCTATCAGTGATTTGCTTGAATATAAAGCCAATGCCATGATCACCGGTGGTGTTGATACTGACAACTCACCCTTTATGTATCTCAATTTCAGTAAAACACCTGCTTTCACTGACGGGGAAGTCCCTAAGCCATTTGATGAAGATTCTCATGGTATTGTCATTGGTGAAGGTGTGGGCATGGTGATGCTCAAACGTCTTGAAGATGCTGAGCGTGATAATGATCGTATCTACGCGGTGATTAAGGGAGTGGGTACTTCCAGTGACGGTCGTTTCAAGAGTATTTATGCACCTCGTGCCAGTGGTCAGAGAGTTGCTGTTGACAGAGCTTATGAAGATGCCGGCTTTGATATGAAAACAATCGAACTGCTTGAAGCACATGGTACCGGTACCAAAGCGGGTGATGCAGCAGAATTCGACGGTTTAAAACTGGCCTTTGATTACGAAGGTCATGAAAAACAGCATATTGCTCTGGGGAGTGTAAAATCACAAATTGGTCATACTAAAACTGCAGCAGGTTCAGCCGGCCTGATCAAAACTGCTTTGGCGCTCTACCATAAAGTACTGCCGCCTACCATCAATATTGATAATCCCAATCCAAAATTAGG
>WTAX01000020.1 GCA_013139395.1 Gammaproteobacteria bacterium
TGAGGGTATGGCTAAGTCATTGCTGTTTAACCAGCGATAAAACTGCTCTTTGGCCTGAGACTTGTCTGTTTTTAAGTCTCCCCAGTATTCAACACAGGGATTGAGATGGAAGAAATGCACCTGTGTCTGCTGACCGAGTTCACTTAAAAAATCCAGCCATAAGGGTGGTAAGGTGTTAATGCCAAAGAGACTGATACGTTCTGGTAAATGCTGCTTATGTTGTTTAAGAGCGTCCATTGCCTCTCTGAGCAGATGAATCGGATGCTGTACATCTTGCGCAACCAGCAATCTCCAGATCAGCGCCTGCCATTCACTGGCTGCATTGTGATCGGCTTGCCCGACTGAAGCCTCCCCTTTTTCCCAGGCCATGATCCAGTCAGGGCGAAAAATAAGATATTGTTCAAATAAATCCGCCAATTGACAGGCCAGTTGAAAGCGTTTGGCTTCATTGCCAGACCCCTCTTTATTTAGCCAATAGTGTGTCGCCTCCTGACACAATGGGTTATTAATCACCGCATCACTGGCCAGTAATTCATGTATGCGCCAGCTCAGGACTTCACGGGTATAGGTGGATTTTTCCGGCACCTTGTCTTTGCCCAGTACGAGTCTGATCTGGTTCCAGAAAAACTGCATAGGCAAATGAAAGCTCAGGTTCATGCTGATACCGCGACTTTCTGCCAGTTTAAGGTTGAGCCAGTGCTGCATACCTTTACTTTGTACCAGAATGATTTCTTCACTGAGAATATTGTCATTAGAGCCGGTCTGCATGACACGGTCTAATAAAAAAACAAGGTTTTCCAGTCGGTTGGCGGGGTAGATATTAATCAAGCAATTTCTCTTTTTGGGCTTGGTGTAGATTAAAATTAAACAGTATCACTAAAGCTCAGAGCTGACAATATTTGAACTAATAATTATTATCTGCTGCGACTTTTTTGGCAAAAAAAGTTATTTCATATAAATATGCTAGAATTATAACAATATCCTCTCATGGAAGAACCTATGTTTAATCCAACTTCATTTCGAGTCAATATTCTCAGCAATTTTCTTATTATTACTGGATTGGTTGCGGCATCATTATTGGGATTGCAATACTATTTCAGCCAACAGATGGCTGTTTCAGCTGTCCATAAAAGTTTTACTCAGGCTGCCACGAGGTTAACTCAACAGATTCAAACCAAAGACGAATTTACGAAAACATCACTTTATCTTATCGAATTCTATCCCGATCTGACTTTATCACCAGCAAAAACACTGAATCTCAACACCATCAGGCGATTTGCTCACAATATAGAACAGTCAAAAAATATTTATGCTATGTATATTGGTCAACCCAATGATGAGTTTTTTGAGGTCATTAATATGAATATTTCAAAAGAGCTTCATAAACACTTTGAGGCGCCTGAAAATACCCGCTGGACAATCGTCAGAGTTTTTAATTCAGAAAAAAATAATAAGCCCGGTAATATTAACAGAATACGCCAATATGATTTTCTTGATGACAATTTTAATGTACTTGCCAGCCGCATCAGTCAATCGACTTATTTTCCGACCAAACGTCCCTGGTTTATTCAGGCTTCACAAAGTGATAAGACGATACTGACCGAACCCTATCTTTTTAGTCATCTACAACAAAATGGCATTACCTTTGCAAAAAAGATTAGAGGCTCTGATTCAGTTTTAGCCATTGATTTCACATTAAAGAAACTCAATGAATTATTATTTCAGGCAAAGGTTGATCCCAGTAGTGATTTGATCTTATTTGGAATAAAAGACACTATTATTGCCTCATCTAATACTCAAGCACCTGACAAGACACTTAACAACTTCCTGACACAGACACTTAAAGAGAAGCAGACCAATCATATTATCCGTTATAAAAATAATGACGATGATAAATTTATTATGGTCACCTCACTCTCTGAACAAGTCGGCGGCAAAACCCACTTAGGGCTGACCATTGATGCAGATGTGATGCTCAATCCCTATTTTGAACAAATTATCTATTCTATTAGTCTTGCTCTTATCTTTTTGGTTTTTACCATTCCATTAATACTTTATAAGACATCACAGATCGTCAAGCCCATCAAAGCATTAATGATACAAAATGATAAAATTAAAAATAGACAATTTAATGATGTTAAAGCAATTGACAGCCATATTATAGAATTGATCGATCTTTCTGCTTCTCTGGTTTCTATGTCACAAAGTATTCAGGCCTATCAAAAAGCACAGCAGGAATTGATGGATTCTTTTATTCGACTGCTGGCAGAAGCCATTGACTCAAAATCAGCCTACACCGGAGGCCATTGTCAGCGTGTTCCGGAGATTGCTATTATGCTGGCAAAACTTGTTAATGACAGTGATGAGGGTGAATTCAGCCAGTTTAAACTGGAGACTGAAGATGCCTGGAGAGAGTTTGAAATGGGTGCACTGCTGCATGATTGCGGCAAGGTAACAACTCCTGAATATGTTGTCGATAAATCAACAAAGCTGGAGACTATTTATAATCGAATTCATGAAATTCGTACCCGTTTTGAAGTAATCTGGCGAGATATTGATATTGAATATTATCAGCGTATTGCACAAAAGCAGAATCCGGATGAAGTGGAAAAATGGAGAAATAATTCACAGCAAGCTTTACTGGATGATTTTGCCTTCATCAGTGAAGCAAACATTGGTGGTGAGTTTATGAGTGAGGATAAAAAAGCACGTATCCAGGCAATCGCACAACGCACATGGACTCGCCATTTTAATGATCGATCCGGCCTCTCAGATGTTGAATTAATGCGTTATCAGAACATTGAAGAACAGACTCTGCCCGTGGTTGAACAGTTGCTGAGTGACAAAGCAGAACACCGTATTGAACGAATTGACTTTGATGAAGAAGCTTATAAAAAACAAGGTTTCAAATTAGACGTACCTGAATACTTATACAATTATGGTGAACTGTATAATCTCTGTATTGAAAAAGGAACGCTGTCTAATGAAGAACGTTTTAAAATTAAAGAGCATGTGATCATGACCATTAAAATGCTGGAAATGCTGCCCTTTCCTGATCATATGAAGAGTATACCTGAATATGCCGGCACTCATCACGAAACAATGAATAACACCGGCTATCCACGACAATTAGGCAGAGATGAGCTTTCCATACCTGCCCGTATCATGGCAATTGCTGATATATTTGAGGCCCTTACTGCCTCTGACCGTCCGTATAAGAAAGGTAAAACCATATCAGAAGCGATTCGTATTATGAACTTTATGAAACAAGATGAGCATATTGACGGCAAACTTTTTGATCTATTTGTGCAATCAGGTATTTATAAAGAATATGCCGCCAGGCATCTTAAGGCCGAACAAATTGATGAAGTCAGTAATTAGCTCGATGGTTTCTGTTTTTCTTTGATAAGGTGCCAGATACTCTTTACATTAATAATTTTATTATTACTGATTAAAATAATTAAGATCTCTTCTGTTGCAGCATACAGACAAAAGACAGCAGCCACTTTAACAGGCCAATCCAGAAGTCCGGTAAATAATAATATATATGCAA
>WTAX01000004.1 GCA_013139395.1 Gammaproteobacteria bacterium
AGCAAACGTTGTCTGGAATAGGTGATTCAGAGCCATTTAATACAGATTTTATATCATTGGATGATATGAAAAAACAAAGAGAGGTATCTTGTTGTACCTAATGTAATAGAAAATGTAACTATTCAGCGCGTATTCCTAAATAACGCTTGTTAAGTCTATGGTTGCTTATTTTTCTGACTTTGAAAACTCGCTGCGCTCAGACAATCAAAGTCAGAAAAATAAGCAACCATAGACTTTTTGTTAACAATACACTAAATAGTTACTAGTAAAACATAACTATTGGTAATATCAAATTATCGTATTTTTATTCAAACATACTCATGCTTTAGGTATAAGACACCTCAGATCACTATTGAAATAATTTGTAACAATTTAAATACATGAAGAAATAATTGTGAAACTTAAACCAGTTATTATAATCACAATAATTGTTGAATAACTATTATTGTGTACTATTTAGGTGACGCAACGCCCTCCTTCAGTGACGTCACCATTTTTTAGTGTTTACGTTTACAGAAGAATAATGAATACACAAACTATCTTTCAACGGACTTTGAAGCAATCCGTCAGTTTTATTGGGCTGGGACTACATAGTGGTAAAAAATCACGAATCACTTTGAAACCTTGTGAAAATGCCACGGGTATATTTTTTACACGAAAAGATGTTCCTTATCATCAATCATTAATTCCTGCCAGATGGGATAATGTCACTGATACGAATTTATCCACTGTTTTATCTAATCATCATGGTCATTCTGTATCAACGGTTGAACACTTAATGGCTGCATTACAATTATGTCATATTGATAATCTAGAAATTGAAGTGGATGGTAATGAGCTGCCTATAATGGATGGTAGTGCAAAACCCTTTGTAGATGTGTTACTAAGAGTTGGTACCCGAGCGATAAAAATACCAAAAAAAGCGATTTTTATACATAAAAAAATTGAGGTTCGAGAGGAAAATCGATTCGCCTTATTATTGCCCGATAGTCAGCCTAAAGTAAGCATTTCCATTGACTTTAAGGAAAAGGCTATTGGTATACAAAGCCTTTGTGTTAATACAAATGATCATAATCTAAAGCGCAGTATTGCACCTGCCAGAACGTTTGGTTTTCTGGATCAAATTAGAGATCTGCAAAGAAAAGGACTCGCATTAGGTGGTTCTTTAAGCAATGCTATTCTCGTTGATAATGATCGGATAGTGAATCATGAAGGGCTTCGTTTTAAAGATGAATTTGTCCGTCACAAAGTGCTGGATGCTATAGGTGATCTTGCATTAGTTGGTGTTCCCATTATAGGCCACTACCATGCATTTAAAGGAGGGCATTTACTTAATACACTTCTAATGAATAAATTATTTACAGATAAATCTGCCTGGTCTTATGTTTCTATGGATAAGTCTTCTGACTATAAAGCAGAATTTCACACAGTATCGGTCCATTGATTTTAATATTAAGATTCGTGTTTAATCCACTGAATGAGAAAACGTGATAGTGCCGATTAATCACGTTTGACGCAGACAATAAATACACTAAATTACTCCCTAAATTAAGAATAGATCCATAAACTCATTAACCGGGGTTTGTGTTAACTTGTCAGCATCAAGACAAAGATCATAAATCTGCTGTGTTTTACGTTTTGGAAAACGACTGAGTAGTGCCTGGTGATATTTTTTTTCTAACACTGGAATACCTTCTGAACGTCTGCGGCGATGACCAATAGGATATTCAATTTCTATCTTTTGTGTTGTGCTGCCGTCGTTAAAAAATATTTGTATGGCATTGGCTATCGAGCGTTTCTCAGGGTCGTGATATTCCCGGGTATAACGTTCATCTTCTTCAACATGCATGAGTGCACGTAATTGATCGATTTGTGGATTATGAGCAATAGTGTCTTCATAATGCTCAGCCGTTAATCCACCATAAAGCAAACCAATAGCAACCATATATTGTAAACAATGATCACGATCAGCAGGATTATAAAGAGGCCCTTCTTTAGAGATAATACGAATGGCTGACTCCTGAGTGGTTAGTTGAATTTTGCTGATGTCTGCTATCCGGTCTTTTATTTCAGGATGCAGAGTCAGGGCACATTCAACTGCAGTTTGAGCATGAAACTCTGCAGGAAATGAAATTTTAAAGAGGATCTGTTCCATAACATAACTGCCATAAGGGCGTTGGAAGCTGAATGGTTTACCTTTGAATAACACATCATAAAATCCCCATGCTGGTGCAGTCAGCACACTGGGCAATCCCATTTCACCTTTTTCTACCATCATTGCCAGACGTACGGCACGGCTGGAAGCATCACCTGCTGCCCAGGATTTTCGTGAGCCAGTGTTAGGACTGTGTCGATAAGTCCGTAAGGATTGACCATCGACCCATGCATGAGAGAGAGTATCAATGATCTGATCTTTATCCAGCCCAAGCATCTGTGCGGACACCGCAGCAGAGGCAACTTTAACCAGTAATACGTGATCCAGACCGACACGATTAAAGCTATTGTCCAGCGCCAATACGCCCTGAATCTCATGTGCCTTGACCATGTAATGCAGGATGTCACCCATAGTTAAGGGGGCTTTTCCTGCGGCAACGGCTTTGCGGCTAAGGTAATCTCCCAGTCCTAAAATAGCACCCAGATTGTCGGAAGGATGTCCCCATTCTGCTGCCAGCCAGGTATCATTAAAATCAAGCCAGCGAACCAGAGCTCCAATATCCCACGCGGCTTTAACTGGATCGAGTTGAAATGAAGTACCCGGTACTCTTGCGCCGTTGGGTACCATTGTACCCGGGACGATTGGACCTAAATGTTTGGCTGCTTCTGGATACTGCAATGCCATAAGAACACAGGCAAGACTGTCCATTAAGCAATTACGTGCAGTGTCTAATGCTTCATTTGAAGTGACCTGATAATCAATGACATAATCAGCAATATTAACTAA